>DASQMK010000050.1:0-5795 GCA_035645575.1 Metabacillus sp. | reverse complement strand
AAATGATTAATTATGTTAAATCTTTAAAAGAAGATATTGTCATTTTCGTAGATAACTGCTATGGTGAATTTGTAGAAGAAATGGAGCCGTGTCATGTTGGGGCAGACCTAATGGCTGGATCACTCATCAAAAATCCAGGTGGAGGACTTGCCAAAACAGGTGGTTATCTTGTTGGCAAACAAGATTTAATCGACGCCTGCGCATTTCGTATGACATCCCCGGGAATAGGAGCCGAAGCAGGTGCATCTCTATATAGTTTGCAAGAGATGTATCAAGGGTTCTTATTGGCACCGCATGTAGTGGGACAAGCATTGAAGGGAGCGGTATTTACTTCTGCATTCTTAGAGGAATTAGGTTTAAAGACAAGCCCAAAGTGGAACAGTAATAGGACTGACTTAATACAGTCTGTTCAATTTGATGATCCTGACATGATGGTCGCTTTTTGTCAGGCAATCCAGTATTCATCACCAATTAATTCACATGTAACACCATACCCGAACTATATGCCTGGGTATGAGGATGATGTCATTATGGCAGCAGGAACGTTTATTCAAGGAGCTAGCATTGAACTTTCTGCAGATGGACCACTTCGGGCGCCCTATGTTGCATATGTTCAAGGCGGACTTACATACTCACATGTGAAAATTGCAGTCTGTTCAGCTGTCGATTCTTTAATAGACAAAAATTTAATCTCGATTGTTAGTTAACTACAAAAATAGATGACGAAACTATGTTATGTAAGCTGACATTTAATTGACACATAATGTTACACAGGTTATAATGAAAACAGTTAACTAAAAGGAGCGAATAACATGAGTGATAATATTCGACGCTCAATGCCCCTATTTCCTATTGGAATTGTTATGCAGCTCACAGATTTATCTGCAAGGCAAATTCGTTATTATGAAGAAAATGAGTTAATCTTTCCAGCTAGAACGGAGAGCAACCGAAGACTATTTTCATTTAACGATGTAGATAAATTATTGGAGATTCGTAATTTAATTGAACAGGGTATCAATTTAGCGGGTATAAAGGAAATTTTTTCCCGTAAAAGCACACATAATGAAGAAAAACAAGAGCAACCTAAAACAGTTGAAAAACCTGATTTAAGCGATGCTGAATTACGAAAACTTCTTAAGTCTGAGCTTATGCAAGCTGGTCGTTTTAATCGACCTACATTGAGACATGGTGACATGTCAAGATTTTTCCATTAATATAGTAGCAATGAAAAATTGAATATAACATATAACTTTTTGAAATTGGAGAGGAGATTTTCAGGGTGGCTAAATATTCAAGAGAAGATATTGTAAGTTTAGTAAAAGAGAATAATGTAAAATACATCCGTTTACAATTTACGGATATTCTTGGAACAATTAAGAACGTTGAAATCCCAGTAAGTCAGCTTGATAAAGCACTTGATAACAAAATGATGTTTGACGGTTCTTCAATTGAGGGTTTTGTACGTATTGAAGAATCTGATATGTATTTATATCCAGATTTAGATACATTTGTTATCTTCCCTTGGACTGCTGAAAAAGGGAAAGTAGCTCGTTTTATCTGTGATATCTATAATCCAGATGGAACTCCATTTGCAGGTGACCCTCGTAATAATTTACGTCGTATCCTAAGTGAAATGGAAGAGCTTGGATTTACTGATTTTAACTTAGGGCCAGAGCCGGAATTCTTCCTATTTAAATTAGATGAAAAAGGCGAGCCAACACTTGAACTTAATGATAATGGCGGTTACTTTGACTTAGCACCAACTGATCTTGGTGAAAACTGCCGCCGTGATATAGTTCTAGAGCTTGAAGAAATGGGATTCGAAATTGAAGCTTCTCACCACGAAGTGGCTCCAGGACAACATGAGATTGACTTTAAATATGCTTCTGCAATTAAAGCATGTGATGATATTCAAACATTTAAACTAGTTGTTAAGACAATCGCTCGTAAGCATGGTTTACATGCTACATTTATGCCAAAGCCATTATTTGGTGTTAATGGTTCAGGTATGCATTGTAACTTATCTTTATTCAGTAAAGGGGAAAATGCATTCCTTGATCCAAACGGTGATCTGCAATTAAGTGATACTGCAAGACAATTTATCGCAGGTATTATTAAACATGCACCTGCATTTACAGCGGTGACAAACCCAACTGTAAACTCATACAAACGTCTTGTTCCTGGTTATGAAGCACCTTGTTATGTTGCTTGGTCTGCCCAAAACAGAAGTCCACTAATTCGTATTCCAGCTTCTCGTGGTTTAAGTACACGTGTTGAAGTACGTAGTGTTGACCCTGCTGCAAACCCTTATTTAGCAATGAGCGTTTTATTAGCTGCAGGTCTTGACGGTATTAAAAATAATCTTGATGCTCCGAAGCCAATTGATCGTAACATTTATGTTATGTCTAAAGAAGAGCGTGTTGAAAATGGAATCGTTGATTTACCGGCAACATTAGCTCAAGCATTAGATTTATTAAAAGCTGACAGTACAATGAAGCATGCATTAGGTGAACACTTATTTGAGCACTTTATTGAAGCAAAAGAAATCGAGTGGGATATGTTCCGTACACAGGTTCACCCATGGGAAAGAGAGCAATACATGTCAATGTATTAATAGAAAAAGCCTCGACAATTTGTCGAGGCTTTTTTTGCTGCTATAAAAAAGCTTATCCTTTGATAAGATAAGCTTAGTGTACTGTGCGATAAACGCCAATTACTTTTCCTAATATACTAACATTTCGTAAAATAATAGGTTCCATAGTTGAATTTTCAGGTTGCAGGCGAACATAATCTTTTTCCTTAAAAAACCTTTTACATGTTGCCTCATCATCATCTGTCATAGCAACAACAATATCACCGTTGTTTGCTGTTTGCTGCTGGCGAACGATTACTAAATCACCATCTAAAATTCCAGCCTCAATCATACTTTCACCCATAATTTCTAACATGAAAACATGTTCATCATCTGAAACATAGCGATCTGGTAAAGGAAAATATTCTTCAACATTTTCGATTGCAGTAATAGGAAGACCTGCTGTTACCTTCCCGATTACTGGAACATTAATGACATTGCTCTTAGGGATATGGGATGTTTCTTCTTCTAAGATTTCGATTGCTCTAGGTTTTGTAGGGTCCCGTCTAATTAATCCTTTTGATTCTAATCTAGCTAAATGACCATGAACTGTGGAGCTTGATGCTAGACCTACTGCTTCACCAATTTCACGAACGGAAGGTGGGTAACCTTTCTTTTGGACCTCATTTTTTATAAAACTTAAAATATCTTGTTGTCTTTTTGATAGTTTCGTCATCCTTTGTGACACCTCGGATCCTCTAATTTATGTTTATTATAGCATCTTTTACCTATTTATACAAACATAAGTTCGAAAAACGCTTGACTAGAACAGTTGTTCGTACTATACTAAATTTATAAATACGAACAAATATTCTTATGGGGTGTTACTATGAAAAGGGAATCTTTATCTTACATACTAGCTTTTTTTGTCGTTCTACTAGCAATAACAGTAGGAATTACTTACACTAATAAAACTGATAGCTTAGAAAATTACCATCAAGTTGAAATTAAAGAAGGCGATAGTCTTTGGACAATTGCTGATCAATTCCAAGAGAATAAAAATATTTCAAAGCAAGAATTTGTCAAATGGGTTCAGGAAAAAAACAATCTTTATTCTACTACAATAAAACCGGGAGACATCGTTTTTGTCCCTATACAAAAAGAAGAAATTTATCAATTTCATCAGATTGCTAGTGAATAAATAGTAAGATTTTTTGGGTAAGGTGATGTGATAGTTATGAAGGCGGTTGTTTATTGTCGAGTAAGTACAGAGAAAGATACGCAGGACACGTCAATTGAGAGACAAAAGGAAGAGTTATTATTATTAGCTGCTACTCATAATATGGACGTGATTAAAGTAATAGAAGAAAGACATAGTGGTTATGATGTAGACCGTGATGGAATCATTGAAGCACTTGCATTATTAAAAGATAAGAAAGCATCGGTTCTTCTAGTTCAAGATGATACAAGATTAGGGAGAGGTCACGCGAAAATTGCTCTTTTACACGAAATAAAGAAGCTAGAAGCTACCGTATTCACACTAAACGAAAAGGGTGAGCCTGAGCTATCAGAAACGGATTCAATGGTATTGAATATTCTAGCTACAGTGGAAGAGTTTCAAAGAAAACTTATAAATTACAAGATTAAAAGAGGGATGAATCGGGCTATTGAGAATGGATTTAAGCCTCAGAGAAATTTAAAGAACCAGGATCAAGGTGGAGGCCGAGAGAGGATCGAAGTACCAATTGAAGAAATACTTAAGTTGAGAGATAAAAAGCTAACATTTCACGAAATAGCGGCTACCCTAAGGGGCGTCGGCTTTGAAGTAAGCAAAGCAACAGTTCATAGGAGGTATAAGGAGCACGTAGAAATGCTTCGAATTAATTCAGAAGATGGTTAATGTTCAGTGAAGACATTGGATGTTCTTACAGTTGTTATTTTCCTTTCAATTTAGTATGATGACATTTGTGGTATTAAACCAATAGATTAAATAATCTAAAATAGGTTTTGAGCATAATTGTAGTTTATTATCATTTTGTTGATTAGAATAGTTACTAGTTACGAGAGGAGTACTGAGATGTTACCTAAATCTAAAATAGATCGTATAAATGAATTATCAAAGAAATCAAAAGCAAATGGCTTAACAGAGAAAGAAAAGATAGAGCAACAAGTTTTGCGTAAAGAATATTTACAAGCTTTTCGTTCATCAATGAAAAATACACTAAAGGGTGTTACAGTTGTTGATCCAAATGGAAATGATGTAACTCCTCAAAAAATTAAAAATGAGAGAAGAAAAGATCTTCATTAACAGTAGGGGGGAGGGCTATTCTCCTCTTATTTTTATGTACAAAGTGAATTTGTAATTAAGTAGATTCGTTCGACAAAAATAGTGGCTTATCTCTCCAGTTTAAGACAATTATTTCTTTTGACTTCTTATATAATTAGAAAAATAGAATGGTTGGGGAGAGTGAAATGGTGAGACACTATTATATTTATTTAATAGAAGAAGAGTTTGCAAGTCATTACTTTGGACGGGAATCTAAAATCTACCATCTGTTTCAAGACTTTCACTGGACATCAGCTCGTTCAGCTCATGGAAGTACGATCGAGAAACAAATTCATTATATTACAAAACCAATCCCAGCATTATTTATACATCAACTTCTTGGTACACATTTATCAAAACGTTCGGATTATCAAATGTTACATCATATACATAAAATTGTACTTAAAGGAAACGTAGGGAATGCCACTCTTATTGTTAAAAATCGACATCTTGAGCTTTCATCTGATGGAAGTTTTGAAGCGGAAACAATATTCTTTGAAGTTTTACGAAAATTTGATCCTTGTTTTTTAGCTATGGACTTCAAAGGTGAAAGATATGGTTGGTTAAACCCGATAAAAGAAAGAAATTTTGGCTAAAATATAGAGAAATTTAGTTCAAATGTTGTATAATAGCAAAGGATTTAGTACACTGTAAGATAGACAACACGAAGGAGGAAAACCAATGGAATTATGGGTTGTTATTCTAGTAGGCATTCTAGCACTACTTGCTGGAGTTGCACTAGGATTTTTCATTGCGCGTAAATATATGATGAATTACCTAAAGAAAAATCCACCAATTAATGAACAAATGCTGAAAATGATGATGATGCAAATGGGAATGAAACCATCCCAAAAGAAAATCAACCAAATGATGTCTCAAATGAACAAAATGCAAAAA
>DASQMK010000049.1:0-3098 GCA_035645575.1 Metabacillus sp. | reverse complement strand
GTTCTTGGATTACATCCAGCCATCTTAATTGTTGTTCTATTGCTCTCAGCGATAATGATCAAAGATGAAAAGCCAGAAAAAGAGCATCATGTGGAAAGAGGGAATGCATCATGATATATTGGGAGATCTTTCTTGCCTTTTTTATCCCAGGGATATTAGGTTATGGTGGAGGACCTGCATCAATTCCATTAATTGAAAATGAAGTCGTAGACCGTTATGGCTGGATGAATGTGAATGAGTTTAGTGAGGTGCTTGCATTAGGAAATGCGTTGCCAGGTCCAATAGCAACAAAAATGGCAGGCTATATTGGTTATCAACAAGGGGGAGTTTTAGGAAGTTTTATTGGTGTTTTTGCCACGGTAGCTCCTTCGCTTATTTTGATGATTGTTTTATTAGGATTTTTATATAAATATAAAGATTCACCTAAAGTGAAACGAATGACAACATTTATTCGTCCTGCCATTGCAGTTTTACTTGGAGTGATGGCTTTCAGTTTTTTCTTTACTTCTTATCAGGATACAGGAATGTGGCAAACCTTGTTTCTTGTTGTGGCTAGTTTTTTCTTATTAGAAAAATTAAAGGTCCATCCGGCACTTGTTATTGTTGGTGCAATGGGCTACGGAGCGTTTTTTATATAAAGAATCCCAAGCCTTTTACGCTTGGGATTTTTACTTATTTTGGTAAAAACTATTTTTTATTATTTAGTATTCCTTCTTCTAAAACTTCATTTTTATCTCCATATACTTGTGTTAAATGGCTTTCTCCCCAAGCACATAAAGCATCTAAAATATGTTCTAAGCTTTTTCCGTATTCACTTAATTCATATTCAACCTTAGGTGGAATTTCGTGATAAACGATTCGATTGATTACTCCGTCTTCTTCTAATTCACGTAATTGTTGGGTGAGCATTTTTTGTGTGATGTTAGGCATTAAACGCTTTAGCTCACTTTCACCATTGCTCCAATATGTGACAGGGTTTAAAGAAAGTGTTGTTGCCATTATTTTACTTGTATATGGAATAGCCATTGCAATCGGAAATGTCATGGTGGGAAATTAGCAAACCGTGACCCACTTAAGGCATTGTTTTATATGTTTATTGTCCAAGCTATTGTCCTAATTGTTCTAACATTTACAGCACCATTCAAAATTGCGGGATTAATGACAATTATTTTTATGGGACTTCTTGCATTTATGAATGTGCCGGGTCTACAAGTGCATGTTGTCACATTAGCGGAAAGATTTGTTCCAAGTGCAGTTGATGTGGCATAAGCAGTTAATATTGCGGTATTTAATGCGGGGATTGCAATCGGTTCTTATGTAGGTGGAATAATTACAGATTCAATTGGATTGATTCACACTGCTTGGATTGGTGGACTCATGGTAATTGGTGCAGTTATTTTAACCGGCTGCAGTCGTTTGTTAGAAAAAAAGGATCAGTAAAGCTTTAATAAAACGTTTTTATATGAGTGGAATGGGCGGGAATATTACCGATTTTTGGAGGATGTTTTTATGATAAATGGATTACAAGCAACAACAGCATTGCATAATGGAGTAAAAATGCCATGGTTTGGCATTATTAGAGACTCTTTATAAACAAGGGAAAGTAAAGGCAATTGGTGTAAGTAACTTTCAAATACATCATCTTGAGGATTTAATGAAGGATGCCGAAATCAAACCGATGATAAATCAAGTGGAATATCACCCCCGTTTAACGCAAGAAGAACTTCAAGATTTTTGTAGGAAACATAAGATTCAGCTTGAAGCTTGGTCACCATTAATGCAAGGGGAGTTATTAGAAAACACGACCTTACAGGGTATTGCTACGAAATATCAAAAATCAATCGCACAAATTATTTTGCGTTGGGATCTGCAAAACGGTGTTATCACGATACCTAAATCAACAAAAGAACACAGAATTGTTGAAAATGCATCGATTTTTGATTTTGAGTTAACAAAAGAGGATGTGCAAATGATAAATTCCTTAAATCAAAATAAGCGGGTTGGGCCAGATCCAGATAATTTTGATTTTTAAGGAATATGAATGTAATAAAGGGCAGTATTAATAAAGACTGCCCTCTAACTTTTAACCTCTTAACAACGGTAAGGTACAACACCTAAAAGCACCACCTGATTTAATAATCTCGGTTATATCAACTTCAATGATTTCATATCCTCGATCTTTAAGCTTCTTGTTTACTTCTTTATTAATTGGCAAGCTTAGAATCCGTTTTTCACCAATTGATAAAACGTTAGTTCCTAATGTTGCCTGCTCTTCCTCTGAAACTTCAATAAGTTCATATCGTGAAGCTAGGAATTGTGCTTTGTCTATGTCTATTTCATCAGGAAATATTAATGCCTCATTTGGAGAGATGATATTGAATACACAATCAAGATGCAAATACGTATCCGTAAAAGGAATTTCAATCACTTCATATGTAGGCAAAAGTGTTTGTAAATGGTGAATTGCCTCCACATTTGTTCGGTTACTAACACCGACAAAAATAGTATTTCCATCAATAAGGACATCTCCACCTTCAATAATATCTCCAACAAGATTAGTATAGGTGATTTTTTCATTTTCGAGATAAGTAATAAATTCTTTTTCTTCACCAATTCGGACATCATGTGCCATATCTGCAACAAAAACTTGATGACCTAGTGTAAATCCGATGTCACGAGTAAATACCTGCTCTGGGAATTTTTTTTGAGGGGGTAATAAATGAACCTCAATTCCAAGATCCCGCAATGTTTGGACTAATACTTTATGCTGCTTTTGAGCTATCTCTGTATCGATATTTTCTTTAAGAAATTGTTTTTGTGTTTCATTTATAGGTTCCTTTATTGTCATAAAATCAGGTGAACACAATACCACTTTTTTTAGTGAATCATATTCGTTCATGCAAAAACATTTTGGACCTTTAGCCATGTTTTTTCCTCCTCCAATTGTTTTTTTTTTACTATTCCCTATAACGAAACGAATGATGTCTATTTTACTTTTTATAAAGAAAATGGGTTACGAGTGATAAAAAGTTCTGCATATTTTTTAAATGAATGTCGAACTATATTTAGTAAAGGTAAGCAATATAGGGAGGCTTGTT
>DASQMK010000048.1:0-15032 GCA_035645575.1 Metabacillus sp. | reverse complement strand
TGGACGAGTTAGAACTAACGTTTCCAGTATTATTAGATGAAAAGGGAGAAATCAATAATCAGTATGAAGTCCTTTCATATCCAACCTCTTATTTTGTAGACGAAAACGGAGTTATTCAAACAAAATTTGTTGGGGCATTATCGTATGATCAAATGAATGAATTTCTCAACAATCTTTAAACCGAGCCAACTAAATGGTTCGGTTTTTAATATTTTTAATTAATCAAATTTCATTATTTTCAAAATAATTGATTTAAATGTCAGAAAATTGGGTATCCTTTTATTAAATATTACGGAGGTGTCATCAACATGAGAAAGACGAAAAAAAAATCATTCGAAGAGTTAGTAAAGGAAAATAAACAGCAATTATTACAAGATCGTGAAGCACTTGATTTACTGGAAGAACGTTGGGAGCAGCGTATTCTTAAAAGGTTGGATTAAGGTTCAATTATAGTTTTGGTGAAGGACTAACCTCATCCCAAAAGGAAGCGAAAAGTCCTTCACAAAGCTAATGAAAGGCTAACTGCATCACAAGAGTACATGAAAAGTCCGTCATGGTGCTGAAGAAGAACAAGAAGTTTTTTTAACAGGCATTTCTAGTCATCGTTTCGTTTCTTACAGGGTATTCTACTTGTTGAGGAGGCGATAACAATGGCAGGTCAAAATGATACTCAGACTCACTTTAATCCAAATCATGTAGGTACAAAACCACGTGGTTTCGGTAATAATAAAGGGAAACAAATGCAGGATACATCTGGAAAACATGCTCAAGTGATTCAAACAAAGGGCGAGTAAATCAGTTACGATAGTTAGATAAAAAATTACATCTTATAAAACAAAAACGTGTTTAAAATCTTCTTCAAAAAAGCAGACTAACATTGTTTAATTACATTGCAATGATAATAACAATGAGAGGAAGGATACACGATGGCAAATCAAACTAGACCAAATCCAGATGACCGTTCTGATAACGTAGAAAAGCTTCAGAGCATGGTTCAAAACACAATTGAGAATATTGAAGAAGCACAAGATTCCATGCAATTTGCTAGTCCTGAAGAGCGTGAGCGTATTGAAGCGAAAAATCTTCGCCGTGAAGAAAGCATAAACGCTTTACGTAATGAAATTAAGGATGAAGCACAAGCGCGTGAAAATGGCTACCGTAATGATCAGTAATTTAGACCAGGCTTTTATGCCTGGTTTATTTTTTACTATCAGAAAATATAAAGATTTTTTGGATGATAGTATAAGAAAAGACTAAGGCTTTAGCCATTAGGACTTGGCGATAAGCCAAGTTTTTCTAATTAGCCACCCAAAAAAAGTTATGATATCATTGTTTGAAGCAATGTTTGATGGAACAAGAGAAGCAAGGAGAGAAGAAAGAATGCACATTTCTAAAGCAGAAGTTGAAGTTCGATATGCGGAAACAGACCAAATGGGTGTTGTTTATCATGCGAATTACTTAATTTGGATGTAAGTAGGTAGGACAAAGCTTATTCAAGACCTTGGATTTTCTTATGCCGGGATGGAAGAACAGGGGATTATCTCACCAGTAATAGACTTAGAAATTTCTTATAAGAAGCCTATGCGTTACGGAGAAACAGCTACAGTTCACACATGGATCGAGGAATATAATGGGATCAAGAGTGTATACGGATATGAAATATATTCACCATCCGGAGATCTTGCTGTTCATGCAAAATCAAGTCATGTTTGCGTAAACAAAGATACATTTAGACCAGTAAAATTCAAAAAAATGTTCCCGGAGTGGCATGAAGCCTATGAGAAGGCGAAAAAATAAATGGCATTTGGCATTTCCCGCAAGGAATTACATAAATGGAAGCATGAAATAGATCAGGGGAATATAGCTTTTTTAACCCATTTTTGGTTGGATGATCGCTTTCCAGACAGTCATTGTGTCACTAAGGTTGGCTGTAATAATATTGAAAAATTAGCTAAATGGGGAGCTCATTATGGTTTGAAGAGAGAGTGGATCCACCATTATAAACATTATCCTCATTTTGATTTAATGGGCATCACACAAATAAACATTTTGAAAGAATACGGTCTTGACGATCATATTGAACGATTTAAATTGCATAAAAAATAGCCATAAAACACGATAGAGGGAGATTTTCACTTGTTAATTGATACAGGTTATAGTGGAAATTCTCCCTTTATCTGTGTTTAGCATTTATTTAACTTTAGCATCTTCTATTGTTTTAATTATAGTGAAAAACAGGCTCCTCGCCATCTTCATCTAAATCAACATGTAGATCATGTTCATCAAAATACCATAGATCACGGTTTTCAACAAAGAACGTTATGCCTTTACTTTCGACACTTGAGCCTATTTCTTCTGGACTTTGCTTAACAACTCCAAGTGAAAAGCCTTTTTGTACATTGCTACATCCACCATATCTAACAAAAAACTGGACCATGTCACCTTTCTCAAGCTGTAATTCATTTATATACCAATCTGCTGCTTTGTTATCAATGGTAATTTTCAAATCCGAACACTCCTTTAAATTTTTCAACTTGATTTCATTATAATATAGATGTGTTAAGAGGGCTAATGATGAACCTTAAATGATAAACATAAAGAAGAGGATGAAGTAAAGTTCGAGTCTCTTCTTACGAAATTACTCTTAACTTACCTTATCCTCTCTTTTTATAGCCACTTGACTTTAGGTTCTGTTTTTTCAATAATCCGTTTAATATTTGCGCGATGACGATAGACAACAAATCCTGTTAGTAGGGTAATGACAATGATAAGTGGAATATCTTTTGTAAATAAGCTATATATGATCCCATATACTCCTGCAAGCATGGAGGAAAGTGATACATATTTTGTAAGATATAGAACAATAAAAAAGAAGGCTAACATCGTAAGAAACATTATTGGTACGTAAAGTAATAGTACTCCTCCTGATGTTGCAACTGCTTTTCCACCTTTAAATTTTGCGAAAATTGGGTATGTATGTCCAATAACGGCGAAAATCCCAACTAATAAAGGACTTAGGTTCTCTAAACCAAATAATAAAGGCAAAGCAGCAGCTAGTGTTCCTTTTAAAATATCTGCACTTGTTACGAGTAAACCGGCTTTTATTCCCAGTGTTCGGAAAGTATTTGTTCCACCTAAGTTACCGCTCCCGTGTTCGCGTATGTCGATTCCATAACCAAGTTTGCCTACTATAAGGCCTGATGGAATGGATCCTAGTAAATATGCTAAGATAAAAATAATGGCTTCAATCATGATTGTACTCCTTTGCGTATTCTTCCTATATTCTATCATGATCAATGATAAAAACACTATGAGAGAATAAAAAAAGATAAAAACTCTCATGTTATAAGTAACATTGATTCGACGTACATAGTATAAGAGTTGCGTTTTAATTCCATACAAAATGGATTAAAATTTTATCCCACTCTTAACGGGCAGTAAGACCCCCACCTCAAGATTCTGAGTATACAAAGAATCTTGAGGTGGGGATAACTGCCCGTAAAGGTCCGATTGGTTCAACTAATCATCAGTGGAGGATGAAGAAAACCCCACTGATGGAAGTTTCACTTTATTATGTCGCTAAACAAAATCATTGTTTGTCACGGCTCTAACTTGTTATGATTGAATGAAAAGGAGATGGATTGAATGGGAATTGAAAATCCAACTAGAGAAGAAATAGGTCAAATTTTAAAAAAGAGTAAAAGGATAGCTGTTGTGGGCTTATCAAGTAATCCAGAGCGAACATCATATATGGTAAGTAAGGCGATGCAGGATGCAGGATATGAGATTATTCCAGTAAATCCTACTGTTGATGAAGTGTTAGGTCAAAAGGCAGTTGCTACATTAAGCGATATTAAAGATCATGTAGATATTGTCAACGTATTCCGCCGTTCAGAACATTTACTAGAGGTTGCACAAGAATTTTTAAAAATTGATGCAGATGTATACTGGGCGCAGCTAGGACTCGAAAATGAAGAAGCCTATCAGTTACTAAAAGATAACAATAAAACCGTTATCATGAATCGTTGTATTAAGGTTGAGCATGCTATGACAAAGTAATTTACATGCTCATTTTTAAGAAAATCCTTGTCTAAACAAGGATTTTTTACTTTATTAAGCGAATAATGTTTCCTAAATCAAATTTACCATATACAATAAAGCATGGATATTAGGAAATAGGTAGGATAAAAAGCCTATGAAATTTTTGTACTTGATTTTCTCATTATTTGTGGGGGTTGTCGATCTGCAAATTATTGTATAAAATACTAAAACATGCGTTCTTACGTGAAAAAGATTTAATTGTTTGTCACTGAAAGGGGTTTAAGTCGCTTGGGAAAGAAGCAGCAGTTTGATTATAATGATGATGCGATTCAGGTCCTCGAAGGTCTTGAAGCTGTCAGAAAACGTCCTGGTATGTACATTGGCAGTACTGATAGTCGAGGTCTGCATCATCTCGTATACGAAATCGTTGATAACTCTGTAGATGAGGCTTTAGCTGGTCACGGAGATCATATAATTGTCAAAATACATAGAGATAACAGTATTTCTGTTCAAGATAAGGGTCGAGGAATGCCTATTGGTATGCATAAACTCGGAAAACCTACTCCTGAGGTTATATTAACGGTCCTTCATGCAGGAGGAAAGTTTGGACAGGGTGGATATAAAACAAGTGGTGGTTTACATGGTGTAGGTGCGTCTGTTGTTAATGCTCTCTCAGAATGGCTTGTTGTGACCATTCAACGTGATGGTTTCATTTATGAGCAGCGCTTTGAGGACGGTGGAAAGCCAGTGACAACCCTAGAGAAAAAAGGGAAAACTAGCAAAACCGGAACAAAAATTCATTTTAAACCAGATCCAACGATGTTTAGTACGACAACGTACAACTTTGAGACATTAAGTGAACGTCTCCGTGAGTCTGCTTTTCTTTTGAAAGGGTTTAAAATTGAATTAATAGATGAACGCCATGATCAATCGGAGGTCTATCATTATGAAACAGGGATTGAAGCATTTGTAACATATTTGAATGAAGAAAAGGACGCTTTACATCCAGTGGTCTCGTTTGAAGGAGAGCAAAACGGAATTGAAGTCGATTTTGCTTTTCAATTTAATGATGGTTACTCAGAAAATATTTTATCCTTCGTCAACAATGTCCGTACAAAAGATGGTGGAACCCATGAGGCTGGTTCGAAGACAGCGATGACAAGAGCTTTTAATGAGTATGCAAGAAAAACGGGCTTGTTAAAGGAAAAGGATAAAAATTTGGAGGGTTCAGATATCCGTGAGGGGCTCTCTGCTATTATATCGGTAAGAATTCCCGAGGAACTTCTTCAATTTGAAGGACAAACCAAAGGTAAGCTAGGAACAAGTGAAGCGCGATCTGCGGTTGATGCGATCGTGTCCGAAAACCTCTCTTATTTTCTTGAAGAAAATCCTGATGCAGGAACTCTCCTAGTTAAAAAGGCAATTAAAGCGTTCCAGGCTAGAGAGGCTGCACGTAAAGCGCGTGAAGAAGCACGTAGCGGGAAAAAACGAAAGCGTTCTGAAACGACTTTGAGCGGAAAGCTTACACCTGCTCAATCTCGCAACCCATTAAAAAATGAACTATACCTTGTTGAGGGTGATTCTGCAGGTGGTTCTGCTAAACAAGGCAGAGATCGCCGCTTCCAAGCAGTTCTTCCACTTAGAGGTAAAGTTATTAATACTGAGAAAGCAAAGCTGGCTGACATCTTTAAAAATGAAGAAATCAATACGATTATCCATGCCATTGGTGCAGGAGTTGGCGCAGAGTTTTTAATTGAAGATATAAATTATGATAAAGTTATTATTATGACAGATGCGGATACTGATGGTGCTCACATCCAAGTACTACTTTTAACATTCTTTTATCGTTATATGAAGCCTCTTATTGAGAATGGGAAAGTATTTATTGCCCTTCCACCATTGTATAAAGTAAGTAAAGGTACAGGGAAAAAAGAGGTTATTGAATATGCATGGTCTGATGATGAGTTAGATGGCGCGATTAAAAAAGTCGGTAAGGGCTATATGATTCAGCGTTACAAAGGTCTAGGTGAGATGAATGCAGACCAGCTGTGGGAAACAACGATGAATCCAGAGTCTAGAACACTTATTCGAGTGAAAATTGATGATGCTGCCCGTGCAGAACGTCGTGTTACGACACTTATGGGAGACAAAGTAGAGCCCAGACGTAAATGGATAGAAAATAACGTTGCGTTTGGGCTTGATGAGGAAACAAATATATTGGAAAATGAGCATTTATCGGTCGCAGAGGAGGTATAGGTTTTGGCAGATTCAGTAGAGATATATCGAGATTTACCTCTTGAAGATGTGCTTGGTGACCGTTTTGGACGTTATAGTAAGTACATTATTCAAGATCGTGCACTCCCAGATGCACGTGATGGATTAAAACCTGTACAACGAAGAATTTTATATGCTATGCATGTTGACGGGAATACAAATGATAAAAACTATCGAAAATCAGCAAAAACAGTTGGTAATGTTATCGGGAACTATCATCCACATGGAGATTCTTCTGTATATGATGCCATGGTTCGGATGAGTCAGGACTGGAAGGTACGCAATCTTCTTATTCAGATGCATGGTAACAACGGGAGTATTGATGGTGACCCACCTGCTGCGATGCGTTATACAGAAGCAAGACTTTCAGCAATAGCTTCTGAATTACTTCGTGACATTGAAAAGGAAACCGTTGATTTTGTTCCAAACTTTGATGATACAAGTAAGGAACCATTAGTTCTTCCAGCTATGTTTCCAAACCTTTTAGTCAATGGATCAACAGGTATTTCAGCAGGTTATGCAACAGACATTCCTCCTCATCATTTAGGAGAAGTCATAGATGCGGTTATAAAACGTATGGATAAACCATCATGTACCGTTGATGAGCTGATGTCTGTTATAAAGGGACCTGATTTTCCAACTGGTGGAATCATTCAAGGTGTTGATGGGATAAAGAAGGCCTATGAGACAGGTAAAGGGAAAATCATTGTTCGTGGTAAAGCCGAAATCGAAGAGATCCGTGGTGGCAAACAGCAAATAACCGTTACTGAAATCCCTTATGAAGTAAATAAAGCAAATCTTGTAAAACGAATCGATGAATTCAGAATTGAACGTAAGGTTGAAGGAATCGCAGAAGTACGCGACGAAACAGATCGCACAGGTTTGCGCATTGTGATTGAGTTAAAAAAGGATGCAAATGCAGCAGGAGTTCTTAATTATTTATATAAAAACAGTGATTTGCAAATAACGTATAACTTTAATATGGTCGCAATTCATAATCGCCGTCCAATGTTAATGACCTTACCTTCCATTCTTGATGCCTATATTGAACATCAAAAGGAAGTAGTATCAAATCGCTCTAAATACGAACTGCGAAAAGCGCAAGAACGACAGCATATTGTTGAAGGACTTATCAAAGCTTTATCCATTTTGGATGAAGTCATCGCAACAATTCGTGCTTCAAAGGATAAACGAGATGCAAAAGATAATTTAATTCAAAAATATCAATTTTCAGAGCCGCAAGCAGAAGCGATTGTGTCTTTACAGCTTTATCGTTTAACAAATACAGATATTACAGCATTGAGAAATGAAGCAGAAGAGCTAGCTAATAAAATACAAGAACTAACAAGTATTCTTAATGATGAAAAAGTCTTGTTAAAAGTCATTAAGAATGATCTTAAAAGAGTGAAGAAAACATATACCGATGATCGCCGCTCGGTCATTGAAGCAGAAATTGAAGAAATTAAAATCAATCTTGAAGTGATGGTAGCATCAGAAGATGTGATCGTAACTGTGACGAAAGACGGTTATGTAAAACGAACTAGCCAAAGATCTTATGCAGCATCAAATGGTCAAGACTTTGGTATGAAAGAAAAGGATCGTTTACTTTCTAAAATTGACATTAATACAACAGATGTTGTGCTGTTGTTTACGAATAAAGGGAATTACCTATACTGTCCGGTGCATGAACTGCCAGATATTCGCTGGAAGGATCTTGGACAACATATTGCTAATATTATCCCAATCGACCGGGATGAAGAGATCATTAAAGCGATTGCTGTAAAAAACTTTGAAGACCCTCATTTTGTGACCTTTGTGACAAAGTCAGGTATGGTGAAAAAATCAGAGCTTAGTCAATATAAAGCACAGCGATATTCAAAGCCGTTAGTTGCTGTTAATCTAAAGGGTGACGACACTGTCGTTGATGTTCACCTTACAACTGGTAATGATGATCTATTCTTAGTAACACACCTGGGATATGGATTATGGTTTGCTGAGGAAGAAGTAAATGTCGTAGGTCCACGTGCTGCTGGAGTAAAAGGCATTAATTTAAAACAAGATGATTATGTTGTGAGCGGGAATTTACTAAAACCTGACACAAAGGCATTTTTAGTGGTTGCTACTCAACGAGGCGCAGTGAAAAAAATGTCATTGAATGACTTTGAAAAATCGACAAGAGCAAAGCGCGGTTTAATCATGCTAAGAGAACTTAAAAATAATCCACATCGAATTGTGGGAACTGCAATCGTTTATCATAAAGAAGAGTTTTTCCTTGAATCAGAACAAGGTGTTATTGAAAGTGTAGATGTATCAACATTAAGAGCAAATGATCGTTATAGTAACGGATCTTTCCTCATTGATGAGCAAGAGGCAGGACCTGTAAAGGAAACCTGGATAAAAGATACAGAAGAACCTGAGAAATGATAACTAAAAGGGCTGATCCATAATATATGGATCAGCCCTTATTTTTGTTATTTTTTTTGAAAATAATCTGTAAACGCGTGAACAATTTCAATACCTTGATACGTAAATAAACTTAAGGCTGTAACTGAAAATAACACGATTGGAATCATTCTTACTATAAACATCATTTATATAACCTCCAAATTAGTAAAATATTTTATTAGGATGATTGATATAAATGATTTTTTGAAAAATAAGATGATTGATAATAAACAGCATACAGGAATTGTCTTAAACGTTGTTTCCGAATAGAAAAATAGCTAAAAAGCAATAATGTTATCGCGATTAGTAGTGTATATTCAATTTCTGGTGCAGTGCTAAATAAATCGAAATGCTTATGATCTTCCTCTTCAAATGTTGTCAATCCAAATGCTGCGTCATTTTCTATGGCGATTACCTTACCAAGACTAATAGGATGATGGACTTGCGACATTGAAACAAGATGTATGCTAGATATGAAGATCAATAGCAAGAAAAAAGATTTAAGTAGCAAACGATGTTTCAATGAACTCACCCCTTTGCCATTTCATAGACCTATCTTAATCCTTTTTTTGTTCTTTGAAAAGATATTTGTTTAATTTCTTAACGGGAAGTTTTTATGTAAAGGCTAACATGATGTGATCAGAAAATATAAAACGACAATTTACTAAAAAATGGTATAATATTATAAAGCGATTGTTTAGACTGAAACAGTCTTTAAGCAGATGATGAAAATCATGTTCCTATTTTGGAGCTTTGCAAATCTAGGTTACCCATTATTAAATGTAGATGAGGCTGAAACAATATTTTTAGAAATCATGACTCATTCTTTGAATATAGAAAAATGAGGTATTATGATGGCAGTGAAAAGTAAATGGAAACGTATGTACAAGGTTCTATCACTATTTTTCTCAATATTTCTCAAAATTTATTGGTGCAAATTAAGCAAAAAGCCAGAAGCTGAGTGGGATAAATTATGGATTGAGATCGGAAAGAAATTCCGTAAAACATCATTTGAATTAGAGGGCTTACTGATTAAAATTGGGCAAATATTGAGTATTCGTTCTGATTTACTTCCTTCTGGTTTTATCAATCAAATACAGGATTTAACTGACAAGGTTCCACCTTCGAATTGGAATGAAATTGAAAAACAGCTTGAAAACGAATGGGGAGAAAAGCCAGAGTTCCATTTACAGTCGATTGAGAAGCATTCCATCGCTTCAGCATCAATAGGAGAGGTTTATAAAGGAGTTTTAAAGGGTGGTACAGTTGTTGCGATTAAAGTACAGCGGCCCCATATTCAGTCGATTATTCAAACGGATTTTCGAACATTAGCGATCATTATATGGTTTGCTGACCGCTTTGTGCCAGTACCAAAGGGATTTATTCATTTTAATGTGTTATTCAAGGAATTAAAACAGGTGATCGAACAAGAACTAGACTTTCAAAAGGAAATGAAGACTCTTTTACACTTTAAGAAACGCTACCAATCCTCTGATATTGTGAAAATACCATCTGTTTACACGGAATTGTGTACGCCGAAAATTCTTGTCATGGAATGGATAGAGGGAATAAGGATCACGAATGAACAGCAAATTGATCAACTTCCTTTTAGCCGAGAGGAACTTGCTAAAAGATTGATGAGTGTGTTTCTTCCGCAATGGTTAGAGCCAGGAATGTTTCATGCTGATCCACATCCAGGGAATATTCTTTTTTCAGTAGATGGTAAAGTTATATTATTAGATTTTGGTATGGTTGGAGAGATTTCTAAAAAGGACGCTATTTACTTCCAGCATTTAATTGGTAGTTTACTTGCTAAAGATTATGCAAAAGCAGTAGAGAGCCTGTACTATTTAGAGTTTATACATTCTCAGAAAGATTCTAGAACGATGGAAAGGTTATTAGCTGAGCTGGTGTCCTTTGATCCAACTCAACTTAAGGAAGCTGACTTACTAGCATTGAAACTTGAAATGAATGATGTTATACAGGCGTTACCAATTCAAGTTCCAACTAGATTCGTATTTTTAGGGCGTGCCGTTGTCACCATTGAGGGAAATATACAACAATTAGCTCCTGATCAGGAATTATTAGAGCTTGGTAAGCCTGTTTTTATGAAATGGTTGCAAACGCAAGGTAGGAATAAATGGTCTTTTTTATGGCAATGGACACAGTCTCAACCATTATTTAAAATCATTCATTCTGCAACCGAGTTCCTTCAATTACCTAAAAAGTACGAAATGGTAAAAGAAACCGAACAAAGAAGACATTTTCAATTTACGATGCTTGAAAATAATAAAAAGCACTGCTTTCAACTTGTTTTAGTCGGCTTTATTGGCATTGGATTTGGTATTGCTTCTTCTCAAGCTATTATGTGGCAGTTATCAGGCGGGTTAACCTTTATATCAGCCATAGGATATATAGTATGTGGATACAGATTAAAAAAATGGATGAAATATATGCAAGAAACACGTTGAATATACGATAAATAAGGCTAAACTCGATCGAACCTGAGTTTAGTCTATTTGTTATGTTTTTATCACGAGTATAGGAAGCTAAAGCTTACGTCTATACTTTAATATCGTCATCTATTTTTTAGGGAGGTTCTCCAATTGAATCGAAATAGAAACATTTGGGCAGGAGTCTTTTTTGGAATCGGATTTGTTGCATTTATTGATGAAGCTGTATTCCACCAATTATTACATTGGCACCATTTTTATGATCAATCAACAACAGATATTGGATTAATTTCAGACGGGCTTTTCCATGCTTTTAGCTGGTTCGCTACAGTGATGGGCTTATTTATGTTCGCTGATCTACGCCGTAAAGGGCAGTTTTCTATGAAAAGATGGTGGGGAGGATCTTTAATGGGTTCAGGCAGCTTTCAACTTTATGATGGAACGATACAACACAAGTTAATGAGAATTCATCAAATTAGGTATGTTGACTCCGTAATCGTCTATGATGTGGTATGGAATGCGATCGCCCTAATCTTGCTCATATTAGGAATTTTTCTTGTCAATTATTCAAGAGAACAAGAAAAGCTGAAAAGAGGTAAAATGACACATGATCAATAATTCTCATCATGATAGTACTTTTTATTTTAGTCCCTTATTTTTATTAATCCTATTCATAATGATTACAGCGTATTTAGTCGTAACCATCTGCTTACATCAGAAGGAGAAGAGATGGCCGATCATCCGATTCTGCTTGTGGTTACTTGGATTGGCATGTATTGGTTTGGCACTCGTTGGACCTATAGCAGATCAAGCACACCATCATTTTTTATTTCATATGATTGGCCATATACTGCTAGGAATGCTCGCACCACTTCTTCTTGTATTAGCTAGACCGATGACTCTGCTTTTTAACATTCTGCCTGTGAAGTATGCGCGTAGGTTAACAACGGTGTTAAAAAGTTGGCCATTTATGGTTCTTTCCGATCCAATTGTAACAGCGGTTTTAAATATTGGCGGACTAGTGGTCCTTTACATGACAGAACTCTTTTCGTTGATGCATGAAAATATCATATTAGCCAGTCTCATCCACCTACATATGTTTTTAGCAGGCTATGCTTTCACTTTTTCTATTTTGTGTAAGGATCCAACAGCTCATAAAAGGTCGTTTACATATCGAGCCATAGTATTAATTTTAGCCATTGCAGCTCATGGTGTACTGTCAAAATACATTTATGCTCATCCACCTTTAGGAGTTTCCCAGAAGGATGCCGAATTAGGTGCGATGCTTATGTATTACGGTGGAGATGTGATTGATCTTGTACTTATTTATTTCCTTTGTCAAGAATGGTATCGAGTAAGAGGGAGAAGACAAGAAATTTATAAAAAGACATCTTATTATTTGAAAGGATAATTTCATTTACTCCATATACCCCACTCTCAAACATATGGTAAACTTTAACTAAAAAGGAATGTTTGAAGGAGGGGGAAAATGGAGAAAAAAGTTGTGTTAGCGGGAGGAACAGGTTTTATAGGACAATTTTTCGAGCAGAAATTTCTTGAACGAGGCTTTGAAGTGATTATGATTTCAAGACACCCACAACATGTTTCTTGGGAGAATGAAAAAGGTATTGTTGAGGCATTAGATAATGCGGAGCTACTTATTAACCTTGCAGGAAAATCAGTAAACTGTCGGTATAACGATGAGAATAAGCGAGAAATAATGAATTCAAGAATACATACGACTAAACAGTTAGGAGAAGCAATTAATAAATGTACTGTTCCACCTAAAATGTGGATTAATTCAAGCACGGCTACAATCTATCGTCATGCGGAGGATAGGCCGATGACAGAGGAGAATGGAGAAATTGGAACGGGTTTTTCCGTTGATGTCGCGACTGCATGGGAAGAGGCATTCTTTTCATTTAAGCTGCCAAATACAAGGCAAATTGCCTTGCGTATTGCGATTGTTTTAGGGAAGGGTGGAGGTGTCATGACACCATACCGAAATTTGGTCAAGTTTGGCTTAGGCGGTATTCAGGGAAATGGTCATCAAAAATTCAGTTGGATTCATGTAGAAGATTTATTTCGAATTGTCCTATTTTTACAAGATAGACAGGACCTTGAAGGTGTGTTTAACTGCTCAGCTCCGCACCCTGTTAGTAACCAAGAGCTGATGAAAAAACTTCGAACTATCATGAATATTCCATTTGGCCTTCCTTCACCCAAATGGATGCTTGAACTAGGGTCAATCCTTATTCGTACAGAAACTGAGCTGGTGTTAAAAAGCCGTTGGGTTTTACCAGATAGACTTGAAAAAGAAGGATTTACATTTACTTATAATACTCTTGATAAAACATTACGTGAAATTTTAGTAGGTTAAGGATATATAGATGGGATGTCATAACATGGCTGATAAATACAAGAAGTTTGAAGATGTTTTAGGTGCAAACCATGAAAGAGTTAAAACAGGGTTAGTGCTTCCTGCTTATATGGATATTGAATCAATTGAAGATTTAAAAGAATAAGCTAAGATAAAACACCTATAGATGGGGAAAATCGAATCTGTAGGTGTTTTTTTGCTCTACTATCAAATCGGAAATTTAACGTTTTTCAAAGATTTTCCTTTCATCATATAACTAAAATCGCTATGATAGGGTATAGAAAATGTAAGGAGGAGTTTTATGTTTGAGTTAAAGGACGTTAAGTTTAAAGATATTATATCTATTCGTTCTCTACATATACCTAAGGGGAAAATCACTTGTTTTGTCGGCGAGAGTGGTGCAGGAAAGTCTACGTTAATGAAAATGTTAAATATTATGCTCTCCCCAGACCAAGGCGAAATTTATTATAACGGTGAGAATATAAGTGAAATAGATCCAATTCATCATCGAAGACGTGTGATTATGCTTGAACAGCAACCTACTATTTTTGAAGGAACTGTAAGAGACAATTTAAATATCGGGCTAGTATTCTCTGGGGAAGATAGAAAATCAGATAAAGAATTGCTAGGTGCATTACACCTGGTCTCTTTACAAAAGGAGTTAGACGAAGAGGCTCAGACATTATCAGGGGGAGAAAAGCAACGACTTGCTCTTGCGAGAGTATATCTCATAGATGCCGAAGTTTATTTGTTAGACGAGCCAACATCTGCTTTGGATAAAGAAACAGAAGAAAAAGTGATGAAGAATTTTTTCTCAGCTATGAAAGAGAGAAAGAAAACCATTGTTTTTATATCCCATTCAAACGAGCTTATTTCAACCTATGGTGAAAATAAAGTGTCCATAGCAAAACACGAGGTGAAAGATAATGGATAGTGTAATAAGAGATATTGAACTATGGAGACTTGCCGCAGGATATTTGTTTATTCTTCTACTAATTGTATTCGTAAAGTGGCGTGGGTTAAATAGAGAAATTCGAATTGTCGTATCAACTGCTAGAATGACAATTCAATTAGTGCTAGTTGGATATATTCTTACATATATTTTTAAAGAGCCAAATCCTTTTCTTATTACATTCATCGTATTGTTTATGTTAACCTTTGCGATATTTAATACATATAAACAGGTAGGTACACCATTATCAAAAAAATTAAAGCAAATTGTTGCGTTGTCCATGATAGCTGGTTCCCTAGTAACGCTATTCTATTTTAATGTTGTTGTTATTCATTTCCAACCATGGTATGAGCCTCATTATTTAATCCCAATTGCGGGTATGATTATAGGTAATTCAATGACAGGAATCACACTTGGTGTGAAAAATCTCGTTGATGGGATGCAAAAGCAAAAACATCTTATTGAGGGGGCTCTCATGCTCGGTGCA
>DASQMK010000047.1:0-3299 GCA_035645575.1 Metabacillus sp. | reverse complement strand
AAACCCCCTTCTGTTTTTTCTTTATTTCGCCCTTTTGCCTTCCGAACTGTACAATTTCGCAATTTGACTAGACTTCCAATTCGGCAGATTCTGCCTACCAAATTGGAAGTCAAGTCAAATAGCAATCCAGTCAAGGGGCATCAAAAAGTTTTTGGCAGCCCTCCACTACGTTCCGAGTGGCCAGAAACTTTTTGATGGCTGAAACCCTTGACTGTCTTGCTATGCTCATTGTCCGTTCTCCTTGCCAAAAGGGCGAAAATAATCCCCTCTTGGGAGTTTCTAATCGGAAGGCAAAAGGGGTGATAGAAAAATGACAGAAACTATGAATGACTGGAACAACAAATTACAAATTATAAAACCCTCAGTGTAAAAGTTGAAGGGAGATTTAAACCTAAATGTTTAATTTTTAAACAAAATATGTTTATTTTATATACATAATTTGGTATATTCTTAAATTAGAAAGAACTGAGGTGGAAAGCATGAAAACATGTAAATATTGTGGTACAAAATTGCAATATATCGGAGAGCATAATTTAGTTCACTATTTTGCTTGTGATTATTGTGATCTGAGCTTTGATGAATCAGAGACTTGTGAAAACCGTAGAAGGAAGCAATCTGTTCCTGAACACTATCACCAAAACTACTATCTCCCAACAAAGGAACTTCTTAAAAAGAATACTATCGAACTTTTTCACATGTTAAAGGATTGCCGGAAAGACTGGTATAGTGTATTCTCGCTGCTAAGTAAATTGTTAAACCTAGATGAACATGAAATTCCGGATAAAGAAGAACTAGATCAGTCAATTAAACCTCTTTATGACGAATATGTTCAACTAACAAAACAAAAGTTTATTATCGAGAATATTCTTCTTGAGAAGGCAGGTTTCATCCCTGAGAGGATCACAGAGGAATTCTTATCCGAATTGGTTGAGCAGGGAAAAAAGGCATCCTGCAAACCGATGTACATCTATATTAAACGAAAGTAGGAAAGGGGATATGAAATATGAATGATACGAAAACTGTTGCTATTCGCTTTAGCTGCATAGTGTGTAGCGAGGAATGGGATGTATGGGATGTAGACGATATTCCATATGCAGCACAGCAAGAGCTTTCTATATATGCTGATTTATTTGTTATTTGCGAGGATTGTCACGAGGAAAATCACTTGACACATGAACATCATGGACGTTTAGTTTTTAGTTTGCAGGAGATGAACTCACCGTAGGCGAATCCTTTCCTATCACTTTATAATTTTGAGCCAAGATTGAATTTTATAACAGTTGCCGCCACAGGTTGGCAACTAGTATAAACAGTATTTTAAAGGAGGAATATAAAATGAATTTTAAAAATGTTGGCAAGTGGTGGAATGATCACAATGTTAAGTTAATTGAGATTGACGGCACAGTATACGCGCTTCATGGCTGGAATGGTGAAGAATTTACAGACTGTTGGGAGTGTGTAGGAGATGACTTAATGGATGTAGGAAAAACAGGAATTATGATTCGTCCAATCTATGAGGAAGTTGAAGAAGATGAATTTGAAATTGTAGGTTATCAAATAGTTTAACTCCAGCTTGCAGGGATTTATTTCCCTGCGAGCCAATTGTAATCCTGTAGAATGATCGTTCTTCTTATTAAAAAAGTGTTTACAAAGTTATCATTTTTGATATAATAAAAGTAACAAAACGATAACAAAATTATCGGAAAGGGGATTGGAAAATGAAAAAAGTTCAGTTTCTAGTCGAAGCGAAAAAATACTTTGCAGTCGATGCGGAACGTTTGGAACAGGCAAAAGAAGATGATCTTTGCCTAGTTACAATTGACTTTGAAAAACAGAAAGTCGGTTATATTTGGTATGGAGCCGGAGAGAATCCGGCGAATTTCCCGGAAGAGAAAGATGACTTTGAGGGCGTTGTAGCTCTTTGGGAGGAGCTAGGACGTCCGGGGGAGTAATTCCCCCTCTCGTTGGTATCAAGGAGTTTTCGGAAATTCTCGGATGGTCAAAAGCCCGATTGAGTACGAAATGGAATCGACAGCGAGAGGGGCAGAAAGTACGTCCCCCACTTCCTGAACCTATCCAAGTTGTGGCAGCAACACCTTTGTGGACTTTGGAGCAGGCGTTGCAATTTAAAAAACAAGTTAAAGTTGAGAAAGGGGGATCGAAATGATAATTGATAGGTTAAAGAAAATTGAACAATGACAAAAAAGTTGTTTATATACAGTAAAAGGAGGATGGACAACAATGAGAACTATCGCTATTGATATATCAAAAACTGTATTTGGTAACGAAACAGAGGCTGTCATGTATGTGACAAAAGACGATGAAGTTGAGCCTTCACAATATATATTCGCTGTTCCGGTTATTACTTTCTCTTGGAGTGCTAAAGACGAAAAAGAATTAGATAGTTTTTTTCCGGTTCATGTGTTTGGAGATAAAGAAAAAGAAAAAAGATTGCTTAAGGAAATGAAAAAAGCAATTCTTGCTTTTTAGACATATACTACGACACTACAGGAGGGGGAAGATGACTAAAGAGCAGTTGATACAGAAAATTAATGAAACTTATGATGCATATTTGTATGGTGATGAAAGAAAAGTAGCAGATGTATATTTTCACGATTTTATCCGTTTTGTAAACGACGAACTTTCGCAACATCTAACTAAAGAAGGGTTAAAAAAGCTATTGGAAGAGTACAAATCGTGGCTCGAATAAATGAAAAGTATGGTTCATCTGCGATGCATAGTGTGTAAAAGGAGTCTATGATATGGATATTGATCGTTTAAAGATGTTGGAGAGAGATAACGAATGGCTAAGAAATGAGTTGTTAAAAGCTAGAAATAAATGTGTTGATATGGCTATCGAAATTGAAGAATATAAAAACGCTCACCAGCAATTTTTAAAAGAATATGAGCATGAGTACGGTTGGCAAAAAAACAATGAAAAAGGCGGAGGACAATGGCATAAAGGAGCAACAGCAGGATTTGAGCATGTGAAACGTATTTTTGATAAGCATTTCAATTTTCAAACTAAATCCTAATTTGATGTTGCACATTCCGAGGATATTACGCAATCGACACAGAATGAAATATCCATTTTATGACAATGAAGGAGATGGTATTTTATGGCGATATGGAGAAACAAGATTGAAATTAGAAAACACCTTACAGATGATGAATCGAACGAAACAGTATTTAATGTGCTTAATGTTTTAATTCCGCAATTGAAGGGGGTTTTAGAAAAGGAACAGCGAAGAAGATATAATAAGTTAGATGATTATGATTTACAAGAGTTTGAAAATCTA
>DASQMK010000046.1:0-4094 GCA_035645575.1 Metabacillus sp. | reverse complement strand
TTTGAAAACACAAATTTATATTTATTGGAAGATAAGGAAAGAAGTGACTTCAGAAGAAGAAAAATAGGGTTTGTTTTTCAAGATTTTAAACTGCTTCCCTATTATTCTGTTATTGATAATGTCATTTTACCTCTCATTTTTGATTTATCAAAAAAGGAATTGTATGAAAGAGCTAAACAGCTATTATTAAACGTTGGAATAACAGAAGAGCTATTTGATCGTCTCCCTGATAGTCTATCCGGTGGTGAAAAACAACGTGTAGCTATTGCTCGTGCTCTCATCGGGCAGCCGGAGTTGTTAATTTGTGACGAGCCAACCGGGAATTTAGATATTGAAAATAGAGATCGGATTATTCAACTTTTATATCAATTCAATCAAAAGGGCCAAACAATCATTGTCGTTACACATGATCATGAAGTCGCAGCCTATGGGAGTATCACCTACCAACTACAATATGGCCATCTATCTAGCGGGGTGTTAGCTTGATTAAATTTGTACTAAGCCGCATATGGAATCGAAAATTGATCTCGATTTTAACTGTTCTTGCCTTTTTTGGTTTGTATTTACTTATCCCGTTAGGATTAAAATATTCCAAGGAGTCAAAACTGCAAGTTGAACAATCTATTGAACAATTTGGCCGAGGTACTTATGATATACTCGTCCGACCTGCTTCATCACGAACAAATACTGAAAAAGAGTTAGGAATCATTGAAGAGAACTATATCGGCGATAGCCGGGGCGGAATAACAATTGAAGAATGGAAAAAAATTAGGTCCCATCCAGAGATTGAAGTCGCTGCCCCTGTAGCGTCGATTGGCTATTTCAGCGGAAAAAGATTATCCGTCGGTTTACCGCTATTAAATGAGTCTGCAAGATTCACATGGGAATTTTATACATCTGATGGGATTCGGGATTATCCGCTTGGCGAACCTCAAAGTCTGATTTATTTCAAAGAATCAACTCCTGGCAATATTCAATATTTAAAGAACCTTGCTAAAGGTGAAACGGCCTCAGGTGCAGCTATGGAAGCTATGCTTCCCTCAACCTATCATTTACTAGTAGCAATTGATATGGAAAGTGAAGAAAAGTTAACAAATTTTGATTACTCACAATTAAATAACGATATAGATCCAGTTGAACTTGACATCCTTAAAAGAACTTTTGGTGATATCCCTATTATTAAAGTCATTCAGCGAGAAGATATCAATATTCCAATAAAGATGAAATTAAAAAAGGAAATATTAAACGTTAATATTGCCGATTATCAGAAAAAACTTGGGTTATCGAACCAAGATTGGCTAATGGCTGCTAATCCCGATAGAATAAAACAAGTTTTCGGGGAATTAATTAAAAAAGAGTCTATATCCTCATCTCAATATGAAATAGATTTAACCTCTTTCCAAAAGCCGTTTGATGGTACAGCCGTTCAATTGAATTCTGATTTTGAGGTCAAACCGACTTCAAATTTCGTTGCAAACAGAGCACATACACCCGTCTATTTCACAGCCGAAAAACTGCAATATGACTATCAGGATGGAGGGTTGAAAGTTAATGTTGTAAAGAATGGAAGTCCCCCATCTTATAAGGAGATCAAAAAAAGAGGGAAAAGCTTATATGAATCAATGGATGTATCATATCTTATTGAACAAGTGGGCACTTTTTCACCGATAAAACATGATAAAAACAATTTAATATCAAGTCCTTTGGGAATTTATTCCACAACGGATGTTAAAACCGAGAAAGGAAAGACATTAAAGCCGACGACCATTCCAGGTAGTTTCATTCCACAACCGGCCGGCGGCTTAACGACCTTAGAAGCAGCGGAAATCATAAAGGGGAAAGCCCCAATTGATGCCATTCGCATTCGAGTCGCCGGAATTAAAGCCTATAACGAAAAAGCACAAAAGAAAATTGAAAAAGTCGCATCAGACCTGTTAGAAAAAGGGTATGAGGTAGATATTGTAGCAGGCTCTTCCTTTAAAAAAACTCCTCTACAAGTTGAAGGCGTAGGAACGGTTATTGAACCATGGACAACTTTAGGTGTAGCTCAGGAATTAAAGGTTAGTTGGAATTTTATCACACTAATCAGTACGGGCTTATTTGTTATATTCGGGGTTATTTGGATATTTTCACGCACAGTATTTGAAAAAAATATGTTAGCTAAGGAAAATGAACTACTGAACTGTCTTGGTTGGCAAAGGAAAAATATTATGGAGCGAAACTTGCTTGAACAGTGGATTTTAATGACTTTTGCCTTTCTGTTTGCTTGTATTACTTTTACCGTCTTAAAACAGGAAACACGTTCTTTTCTTATAACAGCGGTGTTATGGGTTACTTCAATGGCATTCACCTACTTCCTGCAAAACATAAAAGTAGCTAAAAAAACTCGTACAAAAGCTTATATCCGCTTTCCAGCATTCATGCATTACCGCTCACTCATACTTCCTACGGCACTCGTTTTAGTAGTCTCTTCCATTTTAGTTGGAATTCAAATCTCCAACATAGGATCTACGATGGAAGAAAGTAGTGTCACCTCGTTAGGTGATTACTTGGTAGACTTGGTTTTTAATATTAATATGGCTCTTCTTCTCTCGACGTTAATATTAGCATCAATGGCAATTAGCGAATGTATGAACTGTTTACTAACCGAGAGAAAGTCAGAGATAAATATGTATCATACAATTGGATGGACCCGTAAGCAAATTTTAATTAAGATAAGCAAAGAAGTATCGGGGTGGGCGACGATATCGGTCTTATCTGGGTTACTAATAAGCGCAGCCGGTTTGCTTCTTTTTGGTACGTCTATAAAATGGATTTTGTTTGGATCGGCAATATCAATTATTTTAATGTTCTTGATCGTCTATGTCTTAGTCCTAGTAAATACCAAGCTAGCATTACATTAATAGAAGCATCTAGCAAAAGCGCTACTCCCATGACTATTTTATAAGGGAGAGTAGTGCTTTTTATTGTGGATTAATGTATATTTGTCGTCATTACAGAAAGAACTCGATGCTCATGTTATCATTGTCTATCGCAATATTGGGGAAATCCTCCCTTGCCCATTATAGAAATAAACTATTACTACTTGAGGTGCTATTTTAGAACGGATGGTTTTGCAAAACTAGTAGAGATTTGAAATCATGCATAGGTTGGCATAACTGTACTTGTAATAAATAGAGTGAAATCCATACGAGCATGGTTGTTATAATCCCCTATTTTTCATTGGATGTTCGCTTGATGAAATTGAGAAAGAGAAGCAACTGATTCCCGAATTCTGTTTTCGAATTAGAAATTATAATGGTATCGGCCCCTTGTAAATTTGTTTTTTAATCAACACATTTAATTTTCAAGATGACGGATTTTTTATACATCCATTATGCGTTTTGCAACACGTTCTTTTTAATTACAGATTTATATATCTTTTGTTTATCCCTCTTTTATATATAGATCATCTTAAAGGGGGAATGAAACAATGGATCAGGAGATTTTAGTGTATTCGAGTGATAGTTGCGGATTTTGTGTGAAGTTGAGGAGTTGGTTGGATGCGCACAATATCCCTTACACAAATAAGGATGTAAATATCCCTGAAATTCAGGAAGAATTTAATAAATTAAATATACGTGGGATACCAGTTATGCTCGTGACCGATAAGAATACAAACGAGACAACGAGAATTATAGGATTCCAGCCAGATACAATCAAAAAAGCACTTAGATTATAAAAATACAGCCAAAGATACGGCCTTGTATCTATGTATAATCGAGGGGGCGGAATATGAAAAAATTTTTCGTACAACCAACTGAGATTAAAGCAGTGTTTGCGGATTTGCAAACGACCCCAGAAGGAGTCGAAATAATAGGTGCACCGAAAGTATGGGGAAGAAGTAAAAAGGGAAGCGGAATAGTTATTGCTGTTATTGACTCGGGATGCGACGTGAACCACCCAGATCTTAAGGATAATATTATTGGCGGGTATAATTTTACAAATGACGATGGAGGAAATAAAAATATTTTCAGAGATTATTTAGGCCACGGCACCCATGTTTCCGGAATTATTGCAGCTTCCGATAATGACAAAGGAATTGTCGGGGTGGC
>DASQMK010000045.1:0-1739 GCA_035645575.1 Metabacillus sp. | reverse complement strand
AATATAACAAAATGGTTATTAAAATACAATTATCAATTGATAATTAAATTTAATGATGGTACTATTTAGTTATCAAATGATAATTAAGAGGTGCCTTATGAAAATGTTAATCATTTATACTTATCCAAATCATAACAGTTTAAATTATGCATTTTTACAAAACGTTATCAGAGGCAGTAAACAAAACCCAAATATTAAAGAATTGCGGGTCTTAGATTTATATGATGAGGGTTTTAACCCACTTTTAGTGTTTAACGAGCAAAAACGAAGACGTGATATGCATACAGACCCTAATATTGAAAAATATAGGCAACAAATTACATGGGCTGACAAGATTGTTTTTATCTATCCTATTTGGTGGGGAAGACCTCCTGCGATGCTTTTGGGATATATCGATCAATTATTTGCTTCTAATTTTGCCTATAAAAATAAGAAGGGGCTTTTCCCAGAAGGGCTATTGAAAGGAAAGTCCGTTATATGTATATCTACCATGAAGGGTCCTACATACTATCCATTTTTTTGGTTGAATAATGCACACAAAATTCTGATGAAAAGAGCCTTGTTTAATTTCGTGGGAATCAAGAAAGTGAAGTTCTTTGAGTTTGGGAATATGGAAAGTCCCAAGGGAAACCAAATGAAAAAGTTAGAAAAGATTTTAAATTATTTTAAAAGACTTGACCACTAAGATATCTTGGGACCTCATATACATATATCACGGTGAACCGTATCATAAGTAAATGAGGTTTTTTAACAAGGGTAAATTTATATTTAAAGGTGACCTATAAAATCGTATGATCATAAACAAAGTGAATTATTATGCTTTGTGAAAAGTAGTTTTAATTCTTTGAATTAATTAAGGGAAATGGTGTCCGATCAATTGGTATAGACTTCATAGTAGTTCCTATGAATTTATGCTTCGTACTTAAAATTTCGAAGAGATTTATGTCGGACAACAAACAAGCCATCGTTTTCTAACCATTCAGCAAAAAGGACATCTTCAATATTATAAATGCTATGGGTTAATAATTGGTTTTTTAACCATTGCTCGTCTTTGTTTATTTCCTTTAAGTGTTCTTTAATTAATATGCCATCTTTAATTAGTGTTATGGAAAGATAAACAGGGTGAGGTGGCATATTAAAGTCTTGTAGAGTTGTTTTTTGATAGCGTGCTTTTTTTAATACACTAATTGAGCCATTAGGTTCGATCAGAGCAAATGCTACTTCACGTATTGAAAAAATTTCACTTTGTCGAAGTAAACTTTGTAATTGATTCATATTCATACGACTTTTTTTTAGCTGTTCAAAATCAATCTGACCATTTTGAATAACCATTGAAGGCTTGCCTTCGAACATTCGTCTTAAGAAAAGAGATTTCTGTCCGATGTATTCAACTAAAAATAATAAGCCTCCCCACAGAAGAATGGTGAATAAAATATAACTAATAGGCACCCTTTTTTCGTAGATGGCGTTTCCAACCAATTCACTTAAAACAATGGCTGAAATAAAATGAAATGGAGTAAATTGGTCTATTAATTTCCTTCCTATAACCCTGATTAAAAGAAATAGTAAAAAGAAACCTATAACAAGCTTAATAGAAATTAGAATTAGTTCCACCTTTTTATCCCCCAGATAAAATTAAATAACTTCAAACTTACTACACTATCATCCTTTCCAATAGTTAATCTAAAAATACGTAATATTTAAAAGAGAGACTATCAGATTATAGAGATAAAATCTTA
>DASQMK010000044.1:0-9972 GCA_035645575.1 Metabacillus sp. | reverse complement strand
AACTTCTTTCACAACAATATTATTCGGACCTTGGTATGTTACGGCTTTCATGCTGACACCCCAATCAAAATAACAAGTTTTTCTATTAAAGTATGCCTTATTCAACATTTTTACATTCATCGAACTACTTTGTTTACATAGCAGAAGGGCTGATGAATGATCATCAGCCCTTCGTTATCTATCTTACATAAATTCTGCAACTAATTTATTAAATTCTTCTTCATCAATATCTAGCTTCGCTTGCGATAGCGGTTTATCGCTATATCCATTGATCATTTCTTGATATGATTTTTGCTCTGTATTTTGATAAATTAATCCTGTTACTAAGCCATTATGTTTCATTAAAGTTTGCATAGCAAGCTCTTTATTATGAGGATCATATTCTTCAATATCTTTTAGTTTTGTAAGATTTTCTTTAAACCAATCATATGTGTTAACTTTATTATAAGTTACGCACGGACTAAATACGTTGATTAAAGAAAAACCTTTGTGGTTAATCCCGGCTTCAATTAAAGCTGTTAAATCTTTCAAATCAGTTGAAAAACTTTGTGCAACAAAGGTTGCTCCTGCTGTTAATGCCATTTCCATAACTGAAAGTGCTGACTCAATTGAACCTTGTGGGGTACTTTTTGTCACAAAGCCTGCATCACTACGTGGAGAAGTTTGTCCCTTAGTCAGTCCATAAATTTGGTTATCCATTACAATATACGTAATATCAATATTACGACGAATGGCATGGATCGTATGACCCATCCCAATAGCAAAGCCATCTCCGTCTCCACCAGATGCAATAACTGTAAGATCCTTATTTGCCATTTTTACTCCTTGAGCAATTGGCAATGACCTTCCATGAATACCATGGAAGCCGTACGAATTAATATATCCTGAGATACGCCCAGAACAACCAATACCTGATACAACAGCTAAATTTTCAGGAGTAAGCCCTACATTTGCTGCCGCACGTTGAATAGCTGCTTGTACAGAAAAATCTCCACATCCCGGACACCAGTTTGGTTTTACATTATTACGAAAATCCTTAAATGTTGCTGTCATGTTAGATCAACTCCTTGCTTCTCGTATGAATTTCATGTGGTAAGAATGGATTTCCATCGTATTTTAATAACGATGATATTTTGTTCGCATGTCCCACATTCATTTTTAGTAAGCTTGCCAGTTGACCTGTTGCATTATTTTCAACAACGATTACTTTCTTAGCTGCTTCCACAAGTGGCAGCATTTCATTTGTTGGGAATGGATGGATTAAGCGAATTTGTGCATGATTCACCTTTATTCCATCTGCTTCAAGTCTTGTCATTGCCTCTTCAATCGTGCCTCTAGTTGAAATGTATCCAACAAGCAAAACATCTGGATTCTCGTGGGGAACATTTTTATGAACTGGATTCTTGAATTGTAATTGATTTAATTTTCTTAAACGTTTATCCATTTGGTCAACACGATTGCCTGCTGATTCAGAAGGTTTTCCTGTTTCATCATGCTCAACGCCTGTTACATGGTGAATACCATTTTTCATCCCCGGAATCACTCGAGGTGATACACCATCTTCTGTAACTTCAAAACGTTTAAAGTATGATTTATTTTCAACCTCAGGTAAGTCATCAGAGATTAATTTTCCACGGCGGATTTCAATTTTACTATAATCTAACGGTTCAACTGTTTGTTTTCCTAAAGAAAGCTGCAGATCCGTTAAAAGAATAACAGGAACTTGATATTCCTCAGCTATGTTAAAAGCTTCAATTGTATCGTAGAATGCTTCCTGAACTGTGCTTGGAGCCATGACTACTTTAGGGATTTCACCATGTGTTCCATATATCATTGCCATTAAATCAGATTGTTCTTGCTTTGTTGGTAACCCCGTACTTGGTCCACCACGTTGTGTATCAACAATTACAAGTGGCTGTTCTGTCATCCCTGACAATCCGATTGCTTCCATCATTAGAGATAAACCAGGTCCAGCAGATGCTGTAAATGTACGTGCTCCAGCATAATTTGCACCGATGGCCATCGTACAAGCAGCAATTTCATCCTCGGTTTGAATAACAGCCCCACCAAATTTAGGCAACTTTTTGATTAAGTACTCCATAATTTCAGAAGCAGGTGTTATTGGGTATGCCGCCATAAAACGCGATCCACCAGCAATTGCACCTAATGCAATTGCATCATTACCAATCATAAACATACGTTTTTTTCCATCTGCTTTTTCCAAATAGAGATCTTCTCGATTATATCCAAGCTCTTCTTTTAAAAATTTTGCTCCGTTTTCTATAGCTTGCATATTTTTTGCAACAATTTGATCACCTTTACGGCCATAAATTTCATGAACGACTTCGTGATATTGACTTGCTTCAATATCCAAAATTGCACTTGTTGCGCCAATTGCCACCATGTTTTTCATTAACGAAGTCCCAAGTTCAGTTGCAATTTCAGTAAATGGAACCGAATAAAGCGTAACATTCTCATCCTCGGGAATGGTTGGATTAAACTTTGAGTCTGCAAGGACAATGCCACCATCACGAAGCTCATGAAAATTCACATCAATCGTTTCTTGATCAAAAGCTACTAAAATATCAAGATCATCGGAAATAGCTCGAACTTGAGTTGTGCTTACACGGATCTTATTATTTGTGTGACCACCTTTAATTCGAGATGAAAAGTGGCGATATCCATATAAATAATAACCTAGTCGGTTTAAAGCAATAGAGAATACTTCACCTGTACTTTCAATACCCTCACCTTGCTGTCCACCAACTTTCCAGGAAAGTTGACTAATTATGCATTCTACACTCCTCAATTTATACATCATTTATTATCTATCTTTATAAAATTCCATGTTGTTCAGTATACCAACTTTTTCAGTTGCTATGTAGTTCAAAACTTAGTAAAATTATTGGTTTTACACTAAACGTATTCAATTTTAGACCTTACAAGGAAAAAATACAAGAGTTTACCTAAAATAATGTAAAAAATGAGGGTGTAAGTTTCATTAAAAAGGAAGATGATCAACCATATTTTGATAAAGGAACTTTTTCACCTGTGAATCAGAATAATGTTGAAGCAACTTATTGACTAAATTCTCATAACAGGCATAATTTTCAAGTCCTACAATCGTCACATCTATTCCATCAAAATCTGAACCAAATCCAATTTGATCTTCTCCACCTAATGAACAATAATAATCTATATGCTTTATAAGATCAGCAATAGCAGGTTCAGGTTGTTCTGTCGTGAAAAACGGGACAAATGTAACACCAATTACTCCCTTTTTCCGAAAAAGAGCAACGATTTGTTCGTCTTTTAAATTCCTAACATGTGAACATAAATGATAGACATTTGAATGAGTAGCAATAGGATAGTCAGCGATATCTAATGCTTCCCAGAAGCTTCTCTCACTTGCATGAGATAAATCTGTCCACATTTTTTGTTTATTTAAATAGCGAATAACCTTTTTACCAAAATTTGTTATTCCGGCATTTCGTTTTTCTAAAATACCATCTGCCACTAAATTCGCATAGTTCCACGTTAATCCTACCGAACGAACACCAAGCTCATATAATAACTCCATATTTTCAATTTGATCACCTATTGCATCACATCCTTCAAGCGTTAAAATGGCTCCTATTTCTCCATTTTTTATGCTTGTAAGATCTGACTTAGTTTTAATTAGCTTTACCTCTGGATATTGATGAAGAATTTTTTGATAAAAAATATTGATTTGTTGCTGTGCTACATTTAATCGTTGAACGAAAGGAATATTTTCAGGTATAAAGATAGCAAAGCACTGGATATTTTTATGTCCATTTTTTAATCTTGATATGTTTACATGTAGTCGATCATCTTTAAAAACATTCATTTTTGGGTTTTCCCAAAGTTTAAAGAGCATGTCACAATGTGCATCAAAAATGTGCAAGTCCATCCTTCTCCTTTATCTATATTTTGTATAATTTTTGATAGTATAAAAAAACAGGGTTTGACTCAGGCAGAGTCAAACCCTTTTCTTATTCTTTAGTGAGAAATCATCTAGGTTCTACGATTAGCTTAATCGCTGTACGTTCTTCACCATCTATTTGAATATCTGTAAATGCAGGAATACAAATTAAATCCACTCCACTTGGGGCTACAAACCCCCTTGCAATCGCTACAGCCTTTACTGCTTGATTAAGGGCACCTGCTCCAATTGCTTGGATTTCCGCAGCACCTCTTTCCCTTAAAACCCCAGCTAATGCACCAGCGACTGAATTAGGATTAGATTTTGCTGAAACCTTTAATATTTCCATTTCTAGTTCCCCCTTCATTTTCAATGAATCCTTGAGTGTTCATTAGAACAATCTTTGGTATATTTTGTTTAAAAGGACCTCCCCTAAATTCCTTCCAAACAGTGTTAGTTACATATCCATTGATACTATATTCACTAGAGTTTAAATATATTCCTGCTTGTTCGCACATTATTTCGAAAAATTCTCACTTCATTCATCTCTATATGGAATTGTATTTTTTTCTTATAACCTCCTTATTCAAAGAACATGTGATCATCATTAATTAGAATCCGCTTAATTTTATTCGCTTTTCCGGTCTTATCATTCACATCTACTACAACTCCGCTTAATTGAGCTCTGCCTTCTGCTACGTCATGGCGAACAGGAAGACCAGTTAAAAAGCGTTTTAAAATCATTTCTCTGTCTACTCCAAGGATTCCATCATATGGGCCTGTCATTCCTACATCTGTAATGTATGCCGTCCCTTTATCCAACACTCTCTCATCAGCTGTTTGAACATGTGTATGTGTTCCTACAACGACTGATGCACGACCATTTAAATACCAACCCATCGCCTGTTTTTCACTCGTTGCTTCAGCATGAAAATCTACAAAGATAATTGATGTACGTTTCTTAGCTTGTTCAATTAATTCATCTGCTTTTTTAAATGGACAATCAGACGGTGGTAAAAATGCACGCCCTTGTAGATTAATAACTGCTATTTCTTTTCCACCTACTGTTATAAACGTCATCCCTTTCCCAGGATTATTTTCAGGAAAATTGGCAGGTCGAATCATTTGATTTGCATCATCTATAAACTCAAAGATATCACGGTTATCCCATGTATGATTTCCCATTGTAATAACATGTGCACCTTGTTGAATAAATTGCTGATAGATCTTTTCTGTAATGCCTCTTCCATGTGCTGCATTTTCTCCATTTATAATGACAGCATGCGGTTGATATTTTGTTTTTAACTTAGGTAAATATTCTTTTACCATTTCACGACCTGGTGATCCAAAAACATCCCCGATAAATAATATTTTCATTTATGTACCCTCTTTACTTTTAAGTATTAAATCTAGTGTTGCACAAAACAAAGAAAAAATAAAGTGGCGCATCTCTGCACCACTTTATTTTGCATATTCAACAGCTCTCGTTTCACGAATCACAGTAACTTTTATGTGACCAGGATAATCGAGTTCTTCTTCTATTCGTTTTCGAATGTCTCTTGCCAAACGATGTGCTTGTAAATCATCTATAGAGTCTGGCTTGACCATGATACGAACTTCACGACCAGCCTGAATAGCAAATGATTTTTCAACACCTTCATAGGATTCAGATATCTCTTCAAGCTTTTCCAGACGACGAATATAATTTTCAAGTGTCTCACTACGTGCACCAGGTCTTGCAGCTGATAACGCATCAGCTGCAGCCACAATGACAGCAATGATTGAAGTTGGTTCTGTATCACCATGGTGTGAAGCAATACTGTTAATAACAACAGGATGCTCTTTATATTTAGTAGCTAGTTCTACACCAATTTCAACATGACTTCCTTCAACTTCATGGTCAATGGCTTTTCCGATATCATGTAATAATCCAGCCCGTTTTGCTAATAATTCGTCTTCACCAAGCTCAGCAGCCATTAAACCTGATAAGAAAGCAACTTCCATTGAGTGCTTTAATACATTTTGGCCATAGCTTGTTCTAAATTTTAAGCGACCAAGTATTTTAATCAAATCAGGATGAAGTCCGTGAACTCCTACTTCAAACGTGGTTTGTTCACCAATTTCACGAATGTATTCATCCACTTCACGGCGAGATTTTTCAACCATTTCTTCAATTCTCGCAGGGTGAATTCGCCCGTCTTGAACCAGCTTGTCTAAAGCGATTCTTGCTGTTTCACGTCGAATCGGGTCAAAGCCTGATAAAATGACTGCCTCAGGAGTATCATCAATGATAAGATCTATTCCAGTTAGTGTTTCTAACGTACGGATATTACGTCCTTCAAGTCCAATAATACGACCTTTCATTTCATCATTTGGAAGATTAACAACAGACACGGTTGTTTCGGCTACATGATCTGCTGCACATCGTTGAATAGCAAGTGACAGGATTTCTTTAGCCTTTTTGTCAGCCTCTTCCTTAGCACGATTCTCACTTTCTTTAATCATGATTGCAATATCATGTGTGAGTTCATTTTCAACCTTTTCAAGTATGATGCTTCTTGCTTCATCTCGTGTAAGGCTAGAAATGCGTTCAAGCTCTGTTTGCTGTTTACGCACAATCTCGTCCACTTTGCTTTCCATCTCTTCAATATGCTGTTGTCTTTCATTCAGAGAACCTTCTTTTCTCTCTAGCATAACCTCACGTTTATCTAAAGACTCGTCCTTACGGTCAAGATTCTCTTCCTTTTGTAATAAGCGATTTTCTTGTTTTTGAAGCTCATTGCGTCTTTCGCGAACTTCCTGTTCTGCATCTGTGCGCAGCTTATGAATTTCATCCTTCGCTTCAAGAAGTGCTTCCTTCTTAGTAGCCTCAGCATCGCGTTTTGCATCTTCAAGAATTTGCTCTGCTGCACTAGTAGCACCAGCAATTTTCGCTTCGGCAATAGATTTTCGAACAAAATAGCCAACAACTGCACCGACGATTAGGCCAAGCAAAATGGAGATGATTATTGATACTACGTCCATCATTACACCTCCTCTTGCTATGAACTTGTTTTTCTAGATTAAAGTGTCGGCATGTACATTGTTCAATTTTAAGTTGTCAACATACAGCTCAAAGCTTTTTTTTCATGTTGAACTCTTTACGTCTCTACATGAGTTGAAATAAGACTAATTCAAGTACCAACATTTTCTGCTTTCAAAATGCTTCAATCATGATTCTACAAAATGTAAAATATACATCTCAATTGTAAATGTGTGAATTTTTATTGTCAAGCCCGTCATCATAATGTTTGCAAGCAATTGAAGAGCTGACTTCTTATTAGTAGTGGCTCCAAAACCAAAAATAAGGTTGATTTTTGTAGAAATATGTCACAATATATATTTCACTTAAGTTGAATTATGTTCAATATTGGTATTTAAAGATTCCAAAAGACTTTATTTCTAATTGTACTACTTTACAAAGGTTATAAACGTTTTATAGCTTTTAGCTATAATAAAAAAGGGCAATAATGCCCTTTTAAATAAATATTATTCTCCTAATAGATCCAATTCTTCCTGGCTTTCATCTGAAGCAATAACCTCTTCATCCAAACCATAGTGCTGACGAATCTTTTCTTGGATCTCTAATCGAAGTGCAGGATTTTCTTTTAGAAATTGTTTTGCATTTTCTCGCCCTTGACCTAAACGTTCTTCATTATATGAATACCATGATCCACTCTTTTGAACGATATCAAGATCTGTACCAAGATCAATAATTTCTCCTTCTTTAGAAATTCCTTCTCCATACATAATATCGACTTCTGCTACTTTGAATGGAGGTGCCACTTTATTTTTTACTACTTTAATTTTAGTCTTATTTCCAACCATATCATTACCTTGTTTTAGTGTTTCAGCACGACGAACTTCTAAACGAACAGAAGAATAGAACTTTAATGCACGGCCACCTGGAGTTGTTTCAGGGTTACCGAACATAACGCCTACTTTTTCACGAATTTGGTTAATGAAAATAGCAATTGTTTTTGATTTATTAATTGCACCTGATAGCTTACGTAAAGCTTGTGACATTAAACGAGCTTGTAAACCGACATGAGAATCACCCATCTCACCCTCAATTTCAGCTTTTGGTACTAATGCTGCCACTGAGTCAATGACAAGAATATCAACAGCACCACTACGAACAAGTGCTTCAGCAATCTCAAGTGCCTGTTCACCCGTATCAGGCTGAGAAAGTAGTAATTCATCGATATTAACACCTAATTTTTGGGCATAGACAGGATCTAATGCATGCTCAGCATCAATAAATGCTGCTTGACCACCTTGTTGTTGAACTTCTGCAATAGCATGTAGAGCAACCGTTGTTTTACCAGAGCTCTCTGGTCCATATATTTCTATAATTCTACCTCTAGGGTATCCGCCTATTCCTAACGCAGCATCCAGAGCTAAAGAACCACTTGGAACAGTTGATACTTTACGATCTGTTTGCTCCCCTAATTTCATGATAGAACCTTTACCGAATTGCTTCTCTATTTGTTTTAACGCCATATCTAAGGCGGCTTGACGATCGCTCACAAAATTTCCTCCTTTAAATCAATCTATAATAAATATAACGCTTTTTCATTCGTTTGCCAAGTAATAATCGAACATTTATTCGATTATTTTCCCTATCAAAAAAAATAGAAAATTCGATTATACTCTAAAGAAAAACTCTTTAAAAAACAGCAACCTCTCGTACACTATTTAATTTTAACTATTTTTATATTGTTCTTGGAAACTACAAGAACATAAGCGCAAGCGCCTTGAACAGTCTAGGGCAAATAAGACGCATATGAATAGAAGACGTTCTTTGACTTCAATTCATTTGTGGCTAGACCCTAGAGGGGCTAGACGCTGGCAGTCAAAAAACGCGACGTCAATCTCCAAGACTGCACTTGCACATCCTGTGCTTCGAAGCTGGATGCCGCGCGCTTATCCACAGTACAAGAATTTTATAATTTCCTGGTGTATGAAATAATCATTTTAGATACAAAAAAGTCTGTTAAACATCGCTTTAGAGGCTATGCATAACAGACTTCATTATATCATTCTATTTCATTTAATAGTTTGACTAAATAATGACATCCATACTTTACAGTTCTGGTGCGGATGCCTTTTCTTGAACCAGCTAAGTTCAATTTATATACGCTCGTCTGATCTTCTGTTGCGATACCGATGAACACTGTGCCTACCGGTTGACCTTCATGCTGCTCAGGTCCGGCAGCTCCTGTAAAACTTATGCCAATATCACTATTGAGCAGTTTTCGAACCTGTCCAGCCATTTCTTTTGCACATTGTTCACTTACAGCTCCGTTTTGCTTTAGTGTATCTTCTTTCACATGTAAGATTTGTTTTTTTACTTTATTTGTATACGAGATGATACTTCCATTAAAAATTTGAGAAGCACCATCTAATGAAGTTACTAGTTCTGAAAACATTCCGCCAGTTAAACTCTCTGCTGCAGAAATAGTTTTTTTCTTGTTTACTAGTCGTTTTTTCAACTCATTAATAAGAGTTGTTTGATTATAGCCATAGAAAAATTCTCCTACACGGTCATTAATGCTTTTCTCTGCTTCATCTAGTAATTTTTGCGCAACTTGTTCATCTCTATGCTTTGCTGTAAGTCTAAGTGTCACTTCACCGTCTGATGCTAGTGGAGCAATTGTTGGATTTGTTTGTCCGTCGATTAAATCTTGAATATCTGTTTCAAGTTGTGACTCACCAATTCCGAAAAACCTTAACACACGTGAAACAATTTTTTCCTGAATACCAAGTTGTTTCTGAAAATACTCTCTTCCATAATTTTGAAACATCGGTCTCATTTCACTTGGTGGACCCGGCAAAAGCATATAAATGGTTTGGTCAACTTCTAAAGCCATTCCAGGTGCCATACCATAATCATTTTTTAATATAGTTGAACCATCAATAACAAGTGCTTGCTTTTTATTATTTTCAGACATCGTCCGTTTTGTCTGAGCAAAGTAAGCCTGGATACT
>DASQMK010000043.1:0-3541 GCA_035645575.1 Metabacillus sp. | reverse complement strand
AATTCTTAATACCTAAAGAGGTTCGCGAAATTTGATGTATTTTCTCTAATCGTAAATAAAATCTCATAATCGATAATAAGAACCCAAAATAGCAAATATATCCTAAAAATCGTGAATAAATGTTCAGCATACAAAAAGATCATAAAAAGGAGATTTACTTTTCTCCTTTTTATGACCTTTTTAAAAGAACTGATGCTTTTCCCTTGCTTGTTTATACTCATTTTCTAATTCATGTAATGTTAATTCATATAATTGGCGATTATCTGAGGATTTAAAGCAATTTAGCTTTAGTAGCTGTTGAATGATCTGATCCTTTTGAAAGACAATGGCTTCCTTCATTATATCACCCATTTCCTTCACTTCCTGTAAAAAACCTTAACCTATATTAGTTGGCTTTCCGTTATCTTATTTAAATGTTCTGTTAACATTAATTTTAACTCATTTGATTTTTTTAACCTATTTGTTGCTTCTAAGAAAAAGTCCTCATCCCCTAGCCCAAGAGACTGATCAACCTGATATTTTAGATGGTTAATGTGTAACTCCAGATCCATTAAGGAGAAAATACGCCCTTTAATAAAATAATTTTCTAAATCTTCTAGTGCCATATAAAATTGTTTATCAGAATTCAAACAAACCCTATTATACCATCCCTGATCAAGTACATATGTACGCTCATTCGTGACCTCTAGAAAATCTCCTCGTTTGATCGTTAACACATCCTCGTGCTCTCCATCTGGACAGAAACACTCAACAAAATGTTCAAATTGGTCATTCACGATAAAATAATGATGCATTGTATATACTCCTCTCTTAATGAAAATTATTATTTTTATAAAAATCTTTACATTGTGGTGTTAAAGGACATTCAAAGCATCCATGATCAGATTCATCGACAAGACGTTTCAAATAGTTGAGGTATTGAACTCCCTTAGAAATATCTTGTTCTTTTGGATAAAGGATCGTCGCTTTCCCATCAATTAACGATATTATTTCAATCTTTTCTGGTAGGATACCCAAAGCTTCATCAAAGAAAACAGACACAAGATGGTTATACCTTTCCATCAAATGCAGATCAGCTTCCAAAAGAAATTTTTTTATTGAAAATGATTTAATTGACCATTCCGCAAGTTGGATGGTGATGGAAAGCTGTGATTCTATTGACTTTACATTTGTGTATAGCTTTTCATATAAGAACAAAGGTGGCTGCTTGCTATTTGTTGAAAGAAACTGAAGCAAATGGTCTGTTATCTTGACTAAAACCATATAATACTCTTCCCTAGATTGAAAAAGATCAAACCTAACATGATGCCAAAAATGGTCAATTAACTTTAAAGCTGTTAACTTAGTTTGCTTTCCTAATGGAAGCTGATAATATGTATGAACAATTTTATTGATTACAAATTGAATATCTTGTCTCCACATTCGTTCATTTTCATGTAAAAGCTGATAATAGTAAGCTTGATATGGACATGTAATAAAAGACTCTAAATGATCTTGCACCACATATTTCTCTACTATCTGTTTATTTTCGTTTATCATTTAGAGAGCACTTCCTTCCTTTCCATTTCATTGATAATGATTATCATTATCTCTTTTTATTCTAATTGAAAAACATTCTCAATGTCAAGTTTCCATGTTTCCTATAAACTTTTACATAATACAAAAAGACCAGTCATATTATGACTGATCCTCACGTTAGTTCATTAATTTCTTTATCATTTTCAGGCTGTTTTTTGCATTTGGATACCGAAAACTAAAATCAAAACGATTGGTTTGCTTGAGTACACTTTTATAGTGGGAAAAGGTTTGAAAGCTTGCTTCACCATGGTAAGTTCCCATTCCACTTTCACCAACTCCTCCAAAAGGCAGATATAGTGTGGCGATATGCATAATTGTATCGTTAATACACCCTCCACCAAATGAAGTAGATTCAGTGACTTGTTTTTCTAACAGCATCGTTTGTTGTAAAAAGGTACAACGCTAACGGCTTGGGACGGCTATTAATAAAATCAATAGACTCTTGTAGATCATTATATTCCAAAATTGGAAGCATCGGCCCGAAAATCTCATCTGTCATCAAAGGTGATGCAAGATCATGTGGTTCAAATAAGAGTTGGATTTATTTTTAAAAGACGTTCATCTGATTGGCCTCCGAATAAAATCGTACCATCTGAAAAATATCCCTTTAATCGATGAAAGTGACGAGCATTCACTATTTTTGTGAAGTCTTCATTTTCCAAAGCATTTTCCCCATAAAAGTCGATAATGACCTTTTTTAATTCTTGGCTATGTTAAATAATAGTGTTGATTTTTTATAAGAAAATAAAGGACCTTACTCAAGGTCCATTTTTTTTATAAAAAATATATTAATCCAGCAACCCCTAAAGAAATTAGTCCAACTAAACCAGAAGTCAACGCTATTTTTGTTCTGAAATTCCTGTGGTCTTCTGTTTCAGAGTGAAAATTAGCTCTTTGTTGTTGTCCGTCCGTCCAAGCCCCAATAAAAATACCAGAAATAATAATGCCAATAACACCAACAATAAGAAATAACTTCAACATATAGGCTCCCCCTCTCAATTCATTAATTTATTTACGTTCAGAATATAAATAAGTTTCACAAAATTTCACAGCTTTTGCTGCGATAATCTTAGGCTATTGTATGTGGCATCTGTTAATAGAAGACAACTATCAATAATCATTTTGCTTATCGTTGTATTATCATTACGATGCTTTACAATATCTAGGAATTGAAACCAGCTTAAATAATGGTCGAGGTATTTAGTAGCCACGCCATTGAAACGGTCAATCCACCCTTTAAGACGGCTGTGATAGTTATTTACATTTTGAATATGGTAAAGACCTCTAACTCTGTCTTTACCATCTGATTTAAAACGATAATGTTCCAATCCTTTTTCAACTGCATAGGTCTTGAATGCCCTCCACGCATCTGTGCAAATTACATTAGAAGCGTCTAGCTTCGAACCTATTGCTTTATCTAATCGAGATTTTACAATACGACCTTGACCAATCACCTTTGAATAGGTTGATTTTTCACGGTCTCTCGCAATTAAAACACAGACCTGCTCCTTACTAATACCGCGATATTTAGATGAACCTCCACGTTTTCGAGCTTTCCGACCACTTATATTACGTTTACCTTTTTCAGAGTATAGGAAATAGGTCTCGTCCATTTCCACGATACCCGAAAATTGCTCAAAATCCATTTGTTTGAGTGCTGATAGTAATTTATGTCTCCAGTAGAATAAGGTTACAAAGTGAACCCCAATCATATCGGATGCCTTACGTAAAGAATATCCTTCAATCATACATTGAACAAAATCCAACCATTTATGAGGTAGGTGGGTACGATATAGAGGAGTATTAGTGACATCGGTAAAAGTCTTTCGGCAATCTTTGCAACGGTAACGTTGGCGTTCCATTGTTTTCATACCAACTTTAACTGAATATTTTCCAAAACGTACTGCATTATTTGAATGGCAATGGGTGCAAGTGTATCCTTCTTTATGTTTCTGTTCAGATA
>DASQMK010000042.1:0-6121 GCA_035645575.1 Metabacillus sp. | reverse complement strand
AAACCCCTGTTTTTGCTAATTCCTCGTGGAATTGGCTTACTGATAGTCCGAAAAAATTTTTGCCTTATGCTATTTTATTAACCATTCTCATTGAAATCTTAGCAGTAGTAATATTTGGTAGGTTAAGAAGAAGTTTTTCATTAATAATTAAATTAATTGTAGCTATTATTATTGCTAACGTTGCTTCATTCTTAGTTCCATATATTTATAGAGCTATAGAACTTGAAAATTTTTATTCTGAAGGATGGAAAAAAGCTTGGGATTTAGCATTTACAAGTGGTCCTTTTTACATTGTTTTATTAGGATATTTATTTTTAACTATCATTATTGAGGTTCCTTTAATGTATTTATTCCTAAAGAAACATACTAGTAGTTTACGTGTACTACTAACAGTAATTGTAACGGCTAACATATTAACTACAATTATCGTTGCTATAATGGAAAGAATGATGTTTTATGGTCAATGGTAGTTTTTTAAACTATTGGGAGCTTTTGTTCAATAAGGCTTTGCAATGATCTTCCGTAATCGGGCGTAATCTGTCGTAAAAACTACCCTGAAGGTATTAATCGGTACGTAATATCTTGGAAATTAAAAATTCTAACATTTGGTGGATGGATTGCAATTGAAATTGCTGTTGCAGTAGCCCTTGTTTTTTTGATAAAAAATCTAAGAAGAAATCATGAAAATAGAAAATGGGGAGTTTTGGAACTCATTAAATCTAAAACTTTTTCAACTTAGGCGCTTTCCATGGATCAAGGATAAGCACCTTTTGTTATTTTAGGGGAAGATTGTTGAATATCATATTGTACAAAAAATGGAAATTAGCTATGCTAGAATTAGTTGAAAAGCAGCATTAGCAAAATAAGGAATTGGAAAAACAGGAGATGTGTTATGAAGAAATATATATTATTATTTTTTCCATTAATATTTTTTGGAGATAGTTTATTGTTTTATTTTAGTGATGTGAATTTTTACTTACCTATCATTTTTCAAGTTATAGCGAATATAACTATTACCACACTGTGTTTGATATTCCTTTTAAAACACACAAGATTAAAAAATGTATTTGATTGGTTTATTGGTACCTGTTTCTCCATTTATTTTTGCGTATTTTACCATAATACTGTCGAAAATTTGTTCTTTATTGAAAGTTTAAGATACTCAATAGAAAATATAGGTTATATACTTATTTCTGTGAATTTAATACCAATTAAAGGAGTAATTGACGTTCTACGGTATAATCCTTCTGCATTGTTTCAAATAGTTGGGAATATTATTATGCTTACACCACTTACATTTGTTATGCTTTATTTCAAATGGGCAAGAAGTTATAAACAGGCTATTTGGTATTCGTTTATTTGTACAATTGGGATTGAATTCATACAATTTTCACAAAATATTTTAGCATTGGTTTTTAATTTAGGAATGGGGAGAAGTGCGGATATTGATGATGTTATTTTGAATTCTCTAGGGGCTGTTATAGGAGTTGGATGTTATATCGTTTGGATAAAAATCGAAGAAAGATTTAATTCTGGGAAAAAAATTCATGTTGGTATATGAATGGATCTTCCACACAACGAGCGCTTATCTTGATCAAGGATAACGCTTTTTTTATGATTTGAAGTAACGGAAGAAATTGTTAGAAAGTAAATCTAACCTCTAATTGATTTAAAGTAACGGGTGTTTAGAGGAGGATATAGGATTATCATTATCATTCTTAGAACACCTCTGATAAAAGCTAATACAATATATAAACATAATATGTTTATCCTACTATAGCATTGCCGAATCAGCGAGAGGAGTGGAATCAATGGAATTTCAAGAAATACTGGATTGGGCTTTTCAGCGCCATCTAAATCCATTAAGTTGGTATATTCGGCCCGTCTTTTTAATCGTATTAGTCTATTTTGCTTATAAGCACAGCTGGAAAGGTGTTATTATAACTTTTGTGTTAATGATGAGCAGTATGGTCTGGTTTCCAGCACCAGAGACGATTAATCCGCACATGCAGGAAGTTTTGGAATACGAGCAAATGCTTTTAAGTAACCCTGTTTCAGCTATTTTTACGATTGCTTTAATGATGGTTTTTGTAGTTTTAATTTTGATGTCTTTTTGGAAGCATTCACTTAAATTTGGTTTGATCATATTGAATGTCACACTCATGGGAAAGGTTATCCTGTCATTACTATTCACAGGCGAGAATGGATGGGCACCTCTAGGCAACACAATTTTTGGGCTGATTTTGGTAAATGGTATTGGCTTTTTCATAATGTATAGAAAACGAAAAAATAAATTAGCAAAATAAAAATGTAAATTTATTCAATTAAACCAGCTAATAGTTTGTCAACATTTTTCACTAAAAACTTAAATTACCCATGTTATACTAAAAATGTGCATGCCAAATAACCTGCCGTTAGACTATTTTTGGAAGGTTTTTCTGTATTTAGTTAGATTTAGTTTCTAAGCAATATCTTGGAAAGTGGTTTTATTTTTTAATATTGCATAGATCCAATGTAAAAGCTTATTTACACAAGCAATAAAGGCTACTTTATACAATTTACCTTTACTGCATTTCTTATCGTAAAATTCTCTTAATCTCTTATTTCTAGGGACACTTGTTTTCTTTTTACGAGCGTCACGTATTCCTGCACGAACAGCCATATACAAGGCATGCCTTAGTCTACTTAAACCACGTTTCGTAATTCGCACGAGTGTAGCTTTAAATTTGCCAGATTCAAATACTTCTGGGTCAACTCCAGCGAATGCGACTAGCTTTTTAGGATGATTAAACCTGTTTATCTCTCCAATCTCGGAAATAATCGTTGCCGCGATTTTTTCACCAATTCCAGGGATAGATTGGATAATCTTATATTCTTCAATTTCTTTAGCGAGAGTATCTATCTCTGCCTCTAACGTTGATAGATGCTCTTTGTATTGAAGAAGCATATTAATATACATAGTCATACTCAATAAATGACTCTGGTACAAGGTCTTTTGAAATGGGTTGCGAGTTGCCGCAATCTTAAGTTTTTGTGTTTTTTCTTTTACCCATTTTTTTGAACCTTGCTTATATAACTCTTTTATCCCATTAGTCAAATCGTCTTCACTAGCAGCTAGGATATCGTCTGATGTAGGATATTTTTGCAGAGTAAGCAAAGATACTACAGAGTATAACTCACCAAAAACTCCTTTATATTCAGGAAATGCTTGATCTAATACTGCTTGAAATTGTAACTTGGTGTACATATATCTCTGTTATGCTCGCATGTTGCCTTGTGAGATTACGAAGGTTTAACAGTCGTAATCCACGCTTTATATTAGGTTCTAACTCCTCTTTATAGTAAAGCTCACAGAGGTGATAAGCATCAATGGCACCTGTTTTCACTTTGCGTAAACTTGAACTTTTGGCCCTATGAGAAATCAATGGATTGACGATTATTAATAATTTTATTAGCGAATTAATAGTAGAAATAAAAAGATTGTTAGAGGTGAAGTGAATGAAGAGGTTAGATCCAATAGTAGCAGCGAAACAATTTATTGATAAGAACTTTTCAAATTGCCAAGGGGCTATATTAGCAGGAAGTGTAGTTAGGGGAGAGGCAACAGAAACATCTGATCTTGATATTGTCATTTTTGACAAAAAACTCACTTCATCATATAGAGAGTCAATGTTTGACTTTGGATGGGCAATAGAGGTTTTTGTCCATAATTTAACTTCATACAAATACTTTATAGAAATGGACTGCAAATCTGCTAAGCCTTCTATGCCAAGAATGATTTCCGAAGGGATTATATTAAGAGATGAAGGAATCTTAGAATCTATAAAAAAGGAAGCTAAAGATATTATAGAAAAGGGACCTGAAATATGGTCTGAAGAAATTGTAAGTACGAAACGATATTTTATAACTGATGCACTGGATGATTTTTTAGGAAGTAATAACCGAGCTGAAGAAATATTTATAGCCAATAGAATAGCTGAACTTGTTCACGAATTTGTATTAAGAACAAATCGTCAGTGGATTGGTTCTTCGAAATGGATTATTCGTGCTCTAAATCAATATGATGAGAAATTTACAGAAGAGTTTGTAGAAGCTTTTAATGCTTTTTATAAAACAGGTGAGAAAAATAAGGTTGTTCAATTAGTTGATAAGGTATTGGATCCACATGGGGGGCGTTTATTTGATGGGTTTTCTCTAGGAAAAGGAGAAGACAATCCATAAAATCTTATTAAGCAATCAAGCGTATTTCATGAGGAATGTGCTTTTTCTTTTTGGAACAAAGGAGATTGGACCCTAATTGGAGAAATGTGCACTTAAAGCTACTGAAGGGGAATTGATAAGAATGGAAATAGAATTTCTAGGAACTGGTGGTGCTATCACAATACCAAGACCACTATGCAATTGTAAAGTTTGTTTAGAAGCAAGGGATAAAGGGGTTCCGTATAGCAGAATGGGTCCAAGTATATTTGTTCATGGTCCTAATTTATTAATTGATACACCAGAAGATATCTACCATCAAATTAATCGCTCTACGATCGATGGGATTAAAGGAATTATATATTCACATTGGCACCCAGACCACGTAATGGGGAGGAGGGTAATCGAATCTTTAAGTGCAGACTGGATTAACCACCCCCCTCTAAACAAGAAATTAGACATTTTCCTTCCAGAACAGGTAGAAAAAGATTTCAAAACATTTCTTGGTAGTGGCGATCATTTAGATTTCTTTGAATTACAAGGGTTTGCTAATTTAAAGAAATTGAAAGATGGTGAAAGTTTTTCATTAAATGGTACAAAGATTTCTCCTTTTCGATTGGCAGAGGATTATGTGTATGCTTTTATGCTCGAATGTGAAAATAAAAGAGTGCTTATTGCTATGGATGAATTAAATAATTGGAACCCAGATAAGACGGTATCAGATGTTGATCTTGCAATATTGCCAGTGGGTATTTTTGAGTTTCATCCATTAACTGGTGAAAGGTTAATGCCAAAGGATCACACAGTTTTTAATGAAGAAGCAACTTTTCCAGAGACGTTAGAAGTAGTTAAGGTTCTCAAAGCTAAAAGGGTATTATTAACGCATATTGAAGAACCCAACGGATTAAGTTTTAGTGATCTTAAAGAATTAGAAACAAAGTTAAAAGAGTCTGGGATAAATGTAGAATTTGCACATGATACTCAAATAGTTAAAGTGTAAGTGGTGCTGGGTATGATTTAACGAACTGGAGACATATATTAACCCCCAGTAAATCTATACCTTTCAAAACGATCTTCAACAAACCGACCATAAACAATTGGTAAAAATACGAAAACTAATGATTTACAAAGCTTCAGAGCTTTACATAATGTATCTTATCTTCCCATAATTGGCATTATGTTAACTAGATTTGTAATAAAAGTATTATAGGTTTCTTAGAAACCTTGTTAAACAATCAGGCCAGAAAGTTTAATAAAGGGAAGGAATCTTGTAGAGTAAGGAGAATACCTTGAAAGAAGGATCTTTACTATTTGAAGTGAAATAGCACATTCACTTGGAAGTTTTAGCGGAATGGAGTGGTTCGGCAGACTTACAAAAAAGATGGTTTTCTCTGACAGTATTTGTCGGTGTAGTTATCTTATTCTATCGATGTAATTCGAAGAAAAATGGAGGAGGAATATTTGATGAAAAAACATCATGCGTTACAGTTGTATGATTATCATGTTTGGGCGAACAACAAGTTTTTCGGGAGATTGAAAGAATTGCCGAAGGACATTTATGATCGGGAAATTCAAAGTGTTTTTCCCTCAATTGCAGAGACGCTCGTTCATATTTATAGGGGAGATACAATATGGCTTGGTGTAATGCGGGGGAACAGTATGGATGGGATTCAAGCTTCCATCGCTCAGGCACAAGAGAAGACCAAGGATAAGAGTCTTGAAGAAATGGAGAAACTGTTTCGTGATTTGTCAGAAGAGTATCAAAAATTTCTTAACAATGAAAGTGATTTGGATAAAGAAATTTCCCCCGAACATCCTCAATTTGGGCGTTTAGATACTCATCTTTCCGAATTGATTCAGCATGTTGTCAACCACGGCACATATCATCGCGGTAATCTCACGGCGATGATACGTCAACAAGGCT
>DASQMK010000041.1:0-8819 GCA_035645575.1 Metabacillus sp. | reverse complement strand
GTATAACTGAACAGAAAGGAATAATGAACGATGCTTTTTGAGGCTCTACTTATTTTCATCCTACAGCTTATTTATGTACCCGTTTTAACAATAAGGACCATCTTACTGGTTAAAAACCAAACAAAATCAGCTGCTGGAGTCGGTTTATTGGAAGGAATTATTTATATCGTAAGTTTAATTTTTGTCTTCCAAGACTTATCTAACATATATAATATTGTCGCTTATGTAGTCGGTTTTAGTGTTGGTTTACTTTTAGGTGGTGCACTAGAGCGGAAATTAGCGATTGGTTATATTACTTATCAAGCGAATATACTTGATAAAAATATGGAATTAGTTAACGCATTGCGTACTGCAGGCTTTGGGGTAACAGTTTTCGAAGGTGAAGGAATCAATACTGCAAGATTTCGTTTGGATATCGTCGCTAAACGTTCTCGTGAAATAGAACTTCTTGAAATTATAGATAAATTTGAGCCCAAGGCATTTATGATGTCATATGAGATTCGCTCGTTTAAAGGCGGTTACCTAACTAAATCAATGAAAAAAAGAGCTGTTTCATTTTTTAAAAAGAAAAAAGCTCAGGAAAATCACTAAATTAGTTGAATACATTGAAACCATTATATATTTTAAAGAGTGATTAAAGTAATTAAATCACTCTTTTTCATTTTTATTTAAAATATAAACTACTTGTAAAAGAGTGATTAGAAAATCACTCTAAAAAAGTTTATTTCCTCTTTAACCTTGTTTTTTACAACAGTCTTGCTTGGCACGCCATAATCTAGATAACATATAATTCGACTTCTCTCCTATTTACTCTTAAAACAGCAACCACCTTTTATTACTTTTTTTCTTTTTGCTGCAGGTGATTTTGCAACTTTACGTTTTCTATTTATTATGATTGGAGTACTTTTCTGACTATCTCCTTTACTACTGTAAATGATCATTTTCAACATCTCCTTTTTCAATTTTTATCCTTTATTAACGAGCAGTAAGACCCTTAATTTATGATTCAAAATTCATAAAGAAGTAATATAATAGGTTGGGGTAAACTGCCCGAAAAGGTCCGATAAGTTTCGCTACCATTCAGTGGGAGATAAAATAAACTCCCACTGAATGAAGTCTCACTTTATTATATGCAACACTTAAAAAATAGGGCTGGACAGATAGATATTTTGGTAAAATAGGGCTTGTAAATTAGAGTTGTCAATTTATACGGATATTTTTCTCACTCATATGGGGTAACATTTATCCATTATTCTTAATTTTCCTACTTATTGTTTAGCTTGATTTTCTTTTGTTACCGCAACATCCACCACTTACAACATCTATTCTTCTTTTTGTGTTCCTCTTGGTAATTTTTTTGACGGTATTACCTGTTTTATTCAATTTTCTAATAATCCTATTTCTCAAATCCCTCATCTCCTTTGTGCATATATGATAGTATAAGCAACTTTTAATTTAATGTATGGACTAAACAATTGGTTCGATTAAAAATGGCTGTTCTTTATATGCTCTATTTTGAACACTGTAACATTTAACAATCGGATTTTTTGTTTTATACGATACAATAATCATTTTTACTTCAGAATCTAGGTGATTTTTTATATCAATATATGACGGAACTGGTGCTGTTGTAGGATGTGAGTGATAGATTGCTAAGACCACTTCATCCTTTTCGGCAATATGATGCAACGTCTCCACTATAGCCTTCTTTCCAACAAAAAAACGTCTATCCGATTTTACTTCATTTTTTAGTTTCCAAATAGAATGGACTTGATTATTCTTACCTGACAAGATTCCACAGGCTTCATATGGAAGTTTAGATCGTCCATGATTTAGTAATTCTTTAAAACAATTCAACGGAAAAATCAACATATCATTTTCCAAAATACTTACTCCTTTGCAAGAATGAAAAAAAAGATGATCTTTCTTCTCCTCCGTTTTTAGATTCATCCTCTAAATTACTTTTCTCAGTTTCTGTCTGTTTATCTGATGTTTGTTTTAAATCTTTTTCATTAGTTTGGATCTGGGTTTCTTTTGTATTATCCATTTGTACAAAATTTGCTTGGGATCCGGATTCCTCCATTTCATCTTGGGTAGTATTACTATTTCCAGAAACATCTTCTTGACTATCAGTGAATTCAGTTGTTTTATTAGTCGTAATTCTATCGAGGGTTTGGTTAGGAATTGTTTGGATTTGATCAACTTGAGGACTAGTTTCTTTATCTCCTACTACATTGTTGTCGGCTGTTTGAGAAATTATTTGTTGAGTGAGAACCTCCTTTTCATTTAACATTTCGTTATTATTTTTTGCTTTTGGAATCTTAGAGTGATGATCCATAAGGTTCGATTGGTCCCCATTTGTCATTAATATATTATTTGTGTTTCTCTCTCTTTGGATTTTTGTACCGTAAGAGTTGTGAACATGTCGATAATGGTACAACGGACTTCTTTGATTTATATGACTAAAAAATGTTTTTCTATCTTGAGTAATAGATGAATTTATATTTTTTGAAGATTGAATTAAATCCTTTAGTTGCATATAACTTGATGGGTATAGTTTTTGCACTGCATTTTTTTGGGGGGTTCCATATAATTGTCCTTTTGAAATAAAGTCTTTCTTCAATTGCTCAATTTCTTCCTTTAGGATTTTCATTTCATTTTCTTCTTCATATTTTGTATAATCTTTTTGTTTATGAACTATATAATCTATTTTTTGTAGAAGTTCATTTATATTTAGGGCGTTAACCGTACTTGTTAAATTTGCGATATCTTCCTTTAATTGTCCTAATGATGCACTAAATGACTCCATTTTATCCGAAAAGATTTTAGCCTTTTTTTCATTCGCAGCTATTTGCAAATCCTGTTGTTCCTTCATTGTTTTCACTTCCCCTTCTAATATCGAAACTTGTTTTTTAATTGCATAAGACTCATTTTTCATTAGAAGGTAATCTTCTACCACATGTCCAGATTTTAATGTTTCTAATGTATTTTTATAAGTAGCGAGTTTTTGTTTTAATATATCGATGTCTTGAGTGTTGTTCAACTTAAACCGATCCATCACACATCACCCTTTTTAGCATAATTATTCTAGAAATTAATCATTCATACATGACAATAACACAAAATTAAATTGAGCACTTTCACCAAGAACCATTTTTACTAATAAACATATGCTACAAGTGATAAGAAATTAATCCCAATTCGGAGGTGTTTGCAAATATGCAAGCAGAAAATTTAACAGGAGGACAGGAGCTCCTTTGTATTAACACAACGAAGGTGTATGATTGGATTCTTAATGAGGCAACTTTTGATATAACATTAGTTGACGAAGCTTTTGACCCATTTGGTGAAGAAGTATTAATATGTGACGACATTACAGGACCAGTTACATGTTCAGTTGCCCCAACAGACCCTGCTAACCCAATTGAAGTAATCAGCCGTGAGGATCGTCAATTTATTATTGATGGTAGAGAACTTACACTACAAGTTGTTACAATCCGTAAATTTTTCACTATCACATTTTTGATCCCAACAGCTGATGGTATTGTAGAATTGCCTTTAGATTTTACTCGTTGTGAACAGGTTATTCTTTGTGCCCCAGAAGGAACTGAAATCGTAGTTACCTATACTGATTTAGATTGCTTCATTTGTTCTTTTGAGTGTGATGAAACAACTGATACGTTCGATGCACAGGTTACTGTACGTCTTTGCCAAAGCATCCAATCTACATTCCCTGTTACACTTGAAGTCGTAGCTGATTTCTGTCAACCAAGAGATGTTTTACCTACTCCTGCATGCCCAACACCTACAATGCCACCACAATGCCCAGTTTTATTCCCTGATAATGGTGATGACGAAGAGTAATGGTGCATATGGATAGAGAGAGGAAGGATCTCCTCTCTCTTATTTTTTCTAAGGAGTGCTATTCTATGGAAAAAAATAACATGGTGGAAATTAAAGATAAACTCAAACAACTTAATAAAGAAACTACATTTTACTTAAATGAAATTAAGAAACTACTATCTACATCCTTCAAAAAGAATGAATTAAAATTAATGAGTTATTTTACATATACTATGAACATCTCCCACGAAAAAGAATCTGAAAGCTTGATAATTGGCACTTATCATATTCAAAATATTGGAGATAAAACCATTAACAATTCTTATATTTGTTTAAAACTTTCAACAAATTCTCCTTTTCATTTTTCCGGAAAATATATAACTAAAAAAACGAACCTTGCAATGAAAACAAATGATGCTTGGGAGCGATTAAATGAACAAACAAATAAAGAAGAATTTTGGCTAAAACCTATTGGCAAAGAAACCATTGAACCTAATCAAATTCTTTCATTTTCAAACTTCCAAGCCAAATGGAGTCCAAGCGGATCATACACTGGAAGCATTATGGGATTTACCTATTGTGATGAATTTAAAGATGGTATTCCCTCAATAAATCAAATTAACGTAAGCGGAAATTAAAGTATTTGGGGTGAAATTAAATGGGGACTAAAGATAATCAAGATCAAGAATTACTCTTAAAACAAGCAACCCGCGACTTTATACAAGAACAATTCAAACAACTAAAAAATATAAAAAAGGATAATAACAGTTTTGTTTATTTGGAAAGCGATACACTAAATATGTTGCTCGTTTCTCTATTAATGAAGTTGGAAGCTCAAAATAACGATAAGACGACTAATGCTAAAGAAAATGGATTTTTTCCAGATGAGTTAATTACAGAACTGGATTCTATCATTAAGAATAGTAAAAAGGAATTTGAAGAAATTCTTAGACTTTTAAAAAATTAAAATAACTTACTTAATACATGCTAATTTTAAACGAATGTTGGGTATTAATTTCTTATTTAGGAGGGTAATAAAATGAGTTCCAATGATATTAAACGTAATGATCCCAACCAACTTCAGCAAAAAATTATTTATTACCGATCGGAACTTGCTAAATATAAAGCTCGAGTAGAAGACTATGAGAACAACTATCACTACTCCCAATTAAGATTACTAAAACAAGAAAATATTAAATTAATTCAAGAAAAAGAGCAGATTTCTATACAGTTTGAGGAAATAATAGAAAATTTAAGAGGTCAAATACAATCTTATTCTGATCAAGAAAAAGAGCTTAATAACCTACTTTTAAATCATAAACAAGAAATAGAAAAACTGCAGCATCAAAATACAAATTATCAAGAAACCATCTCTGAGTTTCAAGCAAAACAAAAGGATTATAAAATTAACATAAAGAATATGAATATGGAAATTCGTTCCCTTCATGCTCGTTTAACTTTGCAACAAACTGAATTGGAAAAATTACAGGATAAAAGTAAAGATTTATTGTCAAAAAATCACAAACAAAAAGAGACGATAAATGATTATAAATATACTAATGAAAACTTAACTCAACAAATCGAAAATTTAAACATACAAAAACAGACGGATAATAATAGAATGACTGAATTTGAAAAGCTTTCAAATGATTTAAAGGATAAAAATAGCAAATTAGAGTCCTCCATTACAAAATTAGTAAATGAACGACATGCAGAGAAACTTCTTTATAAAGAGAAAATTGAAAAGCTAACAAAAGAAAATAAAGAGTTTCAAGAGACTAATTCTAGGTTAAAGAAACTTATTGAGGATTATAAAACGGAAATTGACAATACAACTAAGGAGATTCAATCTCTATCAACTCAATTAACGCAAAAACAAACTGACTTTGAAGATTTACAGGATAATTATATTATTTTACAACAAGAAAATAAGAAACAAAAAGAAACAATAAATGATAACCAATCTACCAAAAAAGATTTAACGTTACAAATCAAAAAATGTAATGAAGAAATACAAACGTACAAACATCAAATGAATCAACTTGAGAAGCTTTCTAATGATCTAAAGGATGAAAACAATAAATTAGATACCTATATTAAAAAAGTGGAAAGTGAACGGAATGCAGACAAACTTCTATATGATGAGAAAAATAAACAAATGAATAGCCTTCAAAACGATCTCAAATTATTCAGAAATGAAAAAGAACAATTAGAAAAACGGAACCTTGATTTACTGCAAGAAAAAAAGAGCTCTAAATTTAGACTTGACCAATTGGAAAAAACTGATAAAATCCGTGAAAAGTTAGAAAAAGAGCTTAAGGAACAAGTAATTTTTTTTCAGAAAAGCTTAGAAGAAACACAAAAGCAACATCTACAACTTGAAAAAGTGAATGGTGACTTACAAAAAGAGAACATTACACTTATCTCTTCCTCGGAAAAGCTAAAACAGGAACTTATTTTAAATAAGAACTTTAATAATGAGTTAAATGGTAAGATCCATGATTTACAGAAAGAAAATGAAAGAAAGGATAATGTAATAAAATCATATGATTGGTTGCAAGAAGAAATGAAAAATTTAATAAGTAATCAAAATGATATATTTGCTAAACTTGAGAAAGTGCAGTTAGATATTAGTTCATTTATTCCTAAATTTACATTATTCCTTAACAAAGACCATGAATTTTCTACCTTAATACGATTAGAAGAGCAATTTAAACAGATTCTTGAAGATTCGTTTATTTATGAGGAAAAATTAGATTCAAAATCTAAGCTAATTAATGAACTTGAGAATAAATTGATTGAAATGACAAATGAAATTGATGAATTACACTTACATAATATACAGAAAAAATCTGACTAAAGCATAATTAACTGGATTCATTACATGAGAGAGTCCTATTCCTCAATAAATAACTATTCCCAATAAATAAACATGTGACTGGTAAACTAATGAATGGTTTTACTAACTATTATTTTTTATGCGGTGTGACATGAAGCTTATTAAAGAGTAAGACTCGAAGGGGAATTTAAAGTGCATTCTCATCTTCTCAAGAACCTCTAAGCAAATTTTAACCTAATCTTTCTCTTGATATATACGTGTTTAATAATATCCCTCTTCTCTTACTCTATGTATAGACTTTGTTCTTCTCTATATAATTCTCTATATATGAGAAAACTATATCCAAACATGGACAAATTGTAAAAATTTTTATCTGTTATTAGATTTAACTCCTAAAACGACTGTTCAACCACCTAATAAATTTATTATTGCATTTGTTTTACTTTGGATGATAGGCCTTGTGATATTCAATGTTATTTCTATACTTAAAGCTACAATGATTAGTGTAAATATTCTGTTATTAACTAAGTATATAAATCTTGCAGAATCGAGGAAATCAATAAGAGCATAATTGTATTGATAGCCTCTACAATTGATATTGGATCTGCAGTTGAACAATCAGGACAGACAAATATCATTTTTCTTTAATTGTGATACAACTAGAAGGAGTATTTAGCTTATTTGGAATCGCCATCCTTATTTATTTACTAATAACAATTTTAACTAAAATATCTTAATTTGGCTGACGCTGAAATAATGCTTCCAAAATGAAATTGAAAAATATAAAAAGAATCATCTAAATAAGATAGGTACAATAGTGCAAATTAGCCGTGAGTATAGATCCTTGCTTAACTTGAAAGGCTTCACCAACCCTATTAAAGTGATCGAGAATTTATTAATAACCTCATTTTTTTCTTATTCCCATTTGATAATTTATACTTTCTAAGGAGTCTTCGATTATCGTTAGCTTTAGGACTCCTCTCCCATCCAATACGGGGGTGCCAAATATGATAGATCTCTTGATTAAGTCGCTTTAATTTTCCGCATAATGTATTTACCGCGTAGCAAAAAGCGTCATCTTCTCCACCCCAACCAGCAAATCGTTCATCAAATCCACCTACTTTTTTAAAGTTAGTACGTGATAGTATATTTATACCACCAGAAATCTCATTTGGACCATATTTCTTTAGGATATAATATTTGCTTTTATCTTCAATTGAAAGTGGCCATTTCGGGTCTGTTTTTAATAATTTATTAGAAGTATATTTTGACAAATATTGAATTCTTTGAAAAGGAATAATCCACGGATGTTGTTCCAGTAATCGAATAGAATAAATGATGAGGGCAGGTCTGATTATCATATCGGCATCAGCAATGACGAATATTCCCCGTGTAGCTTTCTTAGCAGCTAAATTTATATTTTTGCTCTTGTTAAAAAGTTTATCTTTACTCACATGAATGCATAATTCGGCTCCCGGCATAGACGCTTTATAATATTGTATCAACCACTTAAAAATGATATCTCTTTGTCCATTATCAGATTGAAAGGGAATTAGAATTGAGACATTTTCAAACAATCTATTTACCTCCTTAAAAAGCAAAAAAACGCTTCCTAGTCCTTTCCTACAAATTTACTTTCTTGAGGCTAGGTAAAGAGCATACTCAATAGGTCTAGTTAATGAATATTCTTCCTGCACAAGTTCAATTGGATGTGGAAGAGGATTCACTTCATAAATCCATAAATGCCCATTTTTATCAAATCCGAGATCAATTCCTAGATCAGCCATATGATGTTCAGATAAATCTAATGCGGTACAAATTTTAAATCCGAGAGCTTTAATCGTCTTTTCCATCTGATCTATCTCTTCCTTTTCATAGCCAAATCTTGTTAATTGAGCTATAGGGATAACTGCTAATGGTCCAGGAATTACATGACTTGTGTTCGAAGCAATACGAAACAACAATGCAGAAACTTCCCATAAGCCTTTACGATTTTTATTCATATTGAGCCGAATATCTGTTGCTAATCCATTCCACTTCATCGTTTGGATTCCTTGCTGCATCATAAAATCTTCAATAATGAAATGATTCGAGAACCATTTCCAAAAATCTTCGTAGGATTTAAATTCTTCTTTTT
>DASQMK010000040.1:0-4170 GCA_035645575.1 Metabacillus sp. | reverse complement strand
GTCATTGACTGCTTTGCACAAGCTGATTTACCAGAAGGTGTGCTGAATTTTATCACCGGTTCTGGCTCAGTTATTGGTCAAGGTTTAATTGATCATCCGCTATTAAACGCTATCACCTTTACTGGATCTGAAACAGTCGGTCAAATTGTAGCAAAATCTGCTTCCGTTCGCGGGATTAAGTATCAATTGGAAATGGGCGGAAAAAATCCAATCATTATCACTAAGGATGCTAATCTCAATGCTGCAGTTGAAGCTGTGATCAGTGGCGGATTTCGTTCAACAGGTCAAAAATGTACAGCTTCAAGCAGGGTAATTGTTGAAAATGAAGTGTACGAAGCGTTTAAAGAAAAACTCGTCCAAGAAACTAAAAAAATTAAAGTTGGAAATGGGTTAGAGGATGGCGTCTGGATGGGCCCTTGTGCAAGTGAAAGCCAGTTTCATACAGTAAAAAACTATATTGAAATTGGAAAAAAAGAAGGAGCTCAACTTATTACTGGTGGAGAAATCTTAACAGGTGAGGAATTTGAAAAAGGTTTTTATCTGACACCTGCGATTTTTGATCATGTAACACCAGATATGACCATTGCTCAAGAAGAAATCTTTGGTCCGGTTATTGCCCTTATGAAAGCCGAAAGCTTGAAAGAAGCGATTGAACTAGCTAACAATACAAAATATGGTCTAAGCGCATCGATTTTTACAACAAATATTGGTTCTTTACTAGAATTCATTGATGATATCGAAGCAGGTCTTGTCCGTATTAATGCTGAAAGTGCCGGTGTCGAACTGCAAGCACCATTTGGGGGAATGAAAAGCTCTAGTACCGGGTCCCGTGAACAAGGGGAAGCGGCGCAGGAATTTTATACTTCCATTAAAACAGTTTTTATCAAAGGCTGATCGAAAGGGAGAGAAGTTCATGACATTTCACGGAATTATCCCGCCAGTTGTCACTCTATTTGATGAAGCAGGAAATCTGGATTTAGCGTTAAATAGAAAATATGTAAATGAACTGCTCAATCATCATGTACATGGCATTTTATTATTGGGCAGTTCAGGTGAATTTTCCTCATTAACAATCGAAGAACGTAAGCTGTATGTAGAGGATATGATCAAGACAATTAACAAACGTGTTCCAGTTCTAGTCGGAATCGGTCATACATCATTACAAGAAGTACTTGAATTATCCCGTCACGCTGAAGAAAAAGGAGCAGATGGTGTATTAGTCGTCAACCCCTATTACTGGAAGCTTTCTGAGGAACAACTTTATCACTTTTTCTCTCGTGTAGCAACGAATACAAATATGCCAGTGATGCTGTATAACATTCCATCGTTAACTGGACAGTCACTTTCAGTAGATTTAGTCAAAAAACTAGCTGCAAATCACGCCAATATTTGTGGAATAAAAGAAACAATCAGTGATTTTGGTCATATTCGAGAAATGATTACAGAACTTAGCAAAGTCCGCGAAGACTTTAAGGTATTTTCAGCCTTTGACGAACATTTACTGCCAGCCTTAATGATTGGATCTGCAGGTAGTATTAATGGCAGTGCTGTTTTTGCTCCGGAAATTTCGGTTGCTTTGTATGAAAACTATAAACAAAGTCATCTAGCTGAAGCAGAAAAGTACCATATAATCTTATCAAAGCTAATGGATGTTTATACGATTTGTCCAACCTTTTTTACGACAATGAAAGAAGCCGTCCATCAAAGATGGTTAACAGAAAAGACAGGACATCGAGCACCTTATGATGTTTACCCGCCAGATCTTTCAGAAAAAGTTTCGTCGCTTTTACAAATTTTAACAAAGGAAGAGGGAATAAGATTATGAAGGAATCACGTGAATTATTGGAAAAATTGGGCTACCCATCTACAGACTTAACAGAACTGCCTACATCTACAAAAAGGTTTCCAGATGGTGCACAATATCGTATTGAATTGCCTAGTACAGAGGGGCCGTCTGCTTTAAGAGAAACATTAAAAGAAATAGATCGCTATGGATTAACGATCCATCGTATATCCCAAGGAAGCGGAATCATGCTTCTTACGGATGATGAAATTAAAGAGATGTGTGAGCTGACAGCAGAACGTGGAATGGAGCTTAGCTTATTTGTCGGTCCACGTGGAACATGGGATATTAGTGCAGGTCCTTTGACAAGTGGCGGTAAAACACAAGGGTTACGTCATGAGGGAGCAGATCAACTTGTTTATGCGATGGAAGATTTAAAAAGAGGGGCAAGACTTGGATTAAGAGGTGCATTGGTTGCTGATGAAGGATTGTTAATGTTAACAAAAGAAATGAAAAAGAATGGTCAGCTTCCGGAAGATTTTGTTGTGAAGGTCTCTGTTCAAATGGGTTCCGCTAACCCTGTATCGATCAAGTTAATGCAAGACTTAGGGGCAGACACCTACAATGTGCCAACTGCATTAACTTTGCCAAAATTAGCAGCGATTCGTCAAGCAACAGATATACCGATCGATTTATATGTTGAAGTTCCAGATAACTTTGGAGGATTCCTGCGTTACTACGAAATACCTGAAATTATTCGTGTCTTAGCTCCAGTTTATATCAAATTTGGCTTGCGTAATCATCCTGATGTGTATCCTTCTGGAAAGCAGTGGGAAGCAACAAATATTTCACTCGTACAAGAACGTGTACATAGAGCTTCATTAGGTGTACAAATGATCGAGCGTTATTATCCTGAAGCAAAAACTTCCAAATTAGGTGCTGAAGGGCTTGGTATACCTAAACTCAACAATATTGTTTCGAATTAATTCTAGAATATTCTAGATAACTAGAATCACAGGTTACGATCATAATACATTGCTCAGTGATTAGAGGAGGTTATTACTCCTCTTTAAAGTAAGCGTTTTCTTTTATAGGTGGAAGAAGCCGTAGGGATGTGACTTTACTTCAAAGGGGTAGATGATATGGGCACAGGCAGTTTTGTATTGGTTTTGTGTGTAAGCTTATTACTGTTGATTTTTATGATTTTAAAATTAAAAGTCCATCCTGTTTTAGCTATGTTTGTTGTTGCGGCAGGAATGGGAGTAGGCTTTGGTAATACGTTATTAGAAACGATGGGATTAATTAATGAAGGATTTGGTTCCACGTTAACCGGTATAGGTTTAACGATCATTCTTGGTTCTATATTGGCAATGGGGATTCAAGATATTAGAGCAACTGATTCAGTCGCTCATTTCTTTAACAGATTGTTTAGAGGAAAGAATATGGAACTAGCCCCTGCCTTAACTGGATTTTTTGTTTCAATTCCAGTTTTTTCAGATGTCACAATGATTCTACTTGCACCAATAGCATCCAAGATTGCCTACTTGAAAGGAATATCGATGTCAACGATGACAGCGTTTACGGGGTTAGGCTTAGTTCTTACCCACGGACTAGTACCACCAACTCCAGGTATTTTAGCCACAGCCATTACTCTGAAAGCTGATCTAGGATTTGTGATTTTTTGGGGTCTAGTCGTGGCCTTAATTGCCTTCTTTGGTACTTGGCTATTATTAAGGAAATGGACAGAAAAGGAATTTATTTTACCGCTTAATAAATTTCTAGGAGGAGAGGGAACACATAGTCATAATCCGGAGGTGGCTGCTGCAGCAGAGCCTATTGCTGAATCACCGTTGAAAAATGAAGCAGGTCAAGGTTTACCTCCTTTTTACCTGGCATTTCTTCCTATTTTACTACCTGTCATTTTTATTGCGTCGTCATCTTTTGCAAATATTTTTCTTGAAGAAGGTTCCTGGTTAGAACCATTTTTTGCAACATTAGGTGATAAAACCATTGCTTTATCTGCAGGAGTTCTTGTCGTGTTGATTTTAGCGTTTATGTATAAACAAAACGTCTATGAATCTGCAATGAAAGAAAGCGGAAATGAAGTCAATCGAGATACACCATTTATGTATATCTTAGTTGAAACATGGGTGACTCGCGCGCTTCTCGTTGCCATCCTGCCGTTGTTAATCACTGCGATGAGCGGAGCGATGGGAAATATTATTAAAACGAATGAAACGGTTGAAGCACTAGCAATTAGTATTGCTAATACAAATGTATTGCCAATTTTACTTCCGTATTTCATCGCTTTTGCCATTATGTCTGCAACAGGGTCGATGACAATGGCTGCTCTAACTACAGCTGCTATTGTTGTACCGATGATGCCA
>DASQMK010000039.1:0-7009 GCA_035645575.1 Metabacillus sp. | reverse complement strand
AAATGCTTGAACTGTGGATAACTACTTCGACATCCAGCTCCAGCGCCTAGCCCCTCGAGGTCATAAGCTAATATAGAATTGAAGGCAAAGGACGCCTTCTATTCTAAATCATCTTATTTGCCCTAGGCTGACCAAGGTGCTTGCGCTTTTGTTCTTGGCGATAAGATTTTGTTTGCGAACGAGGATAACAGCTGGTGCCGATTTTAAATGCAGTGTCAAATGTTCGAAAAAATCAATAAAGGTTAAGTGGCTTTTAGTCATGTAGGGATGAATAGAAGAATAACGATATTAAGATAAGAAGTTTTATTTTCTGAATGGCAATCTTGTACCGTTCTATAAGTTTGTTTGGCAGAAGTTGAACGACTTAATCCTGTCGAACCATTGTTGATAGGGGGAAGAGAACTTCGAGAAATTCCTTCTGTATTAACAGACTAAGTACCAAGTTTTTTTGTTTCAAAGGTTTATTACAGGTGGTAAAAGCATATGAAGAGCTTAAGGTAGAACCAGCAAAACAGATTTTTATGGATATTTTAAATGAAAATAAAGAATTTTTTCCTAAATTCAATTTAAAATTGTAGAAATAAATAATAGTAGAATGGAGGCATTTTATGGTTTATCAATCGATATCAAAAGGTAATCCAATACAATCGTATTGTGCTTTTACATTTGATGATGGTCCAAGCAAACAACCATTGGAAGCATGGCTGGATGCACTTGAACAATTTTCCGCACCTGGTACATTTTTTTTCACTGGTGAATGGATCGATCAACATCCGGATAAAGCAAGAATGTTGATCTCACGCGGTCATGAACTTGCATCACATTCCTATCACCACAGGCGAATGTCAGAACTGTCAAAAGAAGTTTTTTTGGAAGAATTGAAGGAAACAGAATTGGCCTATCAAGAAGCAACGGGTAAACCATGCCCGAATTTTTTTCGATTTCCGTATCTAAATTTTAAGGAGGAAAATCTCAATTGGCTTTCAGAATGGGGATATCACAGTATTTTGGGGAATGATACTGGTGATTGGGCAGGTCTTCCTGCGCACAAAATAATAAATAATGGCCGAGTGTTGCTATATAACGGTTCGATCCTTGTTCTACATAGCAATGACATTACGAAATCAACTCCACAAGCAGTAAAACAGCTTTTACGCAGTGCAGGAAATTGGGACTTAAAACCCGTGAAAATTTCTGATTTATTAAAAGGAATGGGCATTTTACCAGAATATAGATCGTGGAAAATTTCGATTGATGTTCCTGTATCTGACCCTTTTCCACCGCTCGAATGGACAAAAATACAAAGTCCAGAAGATATTCAAAAGCTAGCAGCCGAGACATTAGAATGGGGACTAGACAAAATACCTTCAGGTAATGATGCCGAAAGTAAATGGATACAGCATCTATCTGAGCCAATAGAGGCGAATGAAATTGTTGAAGATAGAGAACTGTTTGCAGGACTTATGAAAAGAGACGAGTTTTGGGGATATGCCCGTTTCGCACTGTACAACGAGGAATTGGTAGTATTAGATTTTGGATTTAGGGAGACACAAGCTGAAACATTGGTAGATTTGTTGCGTTGGGCAGTAAAAATAGCAAAAGAAGCAGGGTGTGCTAGCATAATTGCAAGGCAAGACCTACGCAGAATTCATAAAATGTGTCAGCAAATGGGATGGAAATCAATGATTGAAATAGATGAAATCTTAATGTCAACTGTTTCAGGAACGATGTAAGGAGCTAACTGACTGGAATTTTATAAAGAAGTAAAAAGGGTTTCCGAAAATCCTTTTTACTTTACCTTTTCATAGTTTAATAACATCTGAATTAATTTCGAAGAGTCCATAACTATAATACCATTTCCTTCCATTTTTCGAAGAGACTGTACTTTCTTTTTATCACTTACACTCCTACGGCATCTTCTACAACTGTTACAGAGAAGTTTTCACGAATAGCACTGTTTGTTGTTGCAGACACACAGCCTTCAGTAAATACTCCTACGATGATCAAATGTTCCAAATCGTTTTCATGTAAATAAGACACAAGCTCTAAATTCGATAACGCATTCGCTGTATTTTTAGAATAGTAAAGATTATTTACGATTGTTAAACGCTTATCTAGCTTAGCACCTTCGCTTCCTTTAATGGCTGAATTTCTTCTTAACCAATTCGAAATAACCTGCTCGGGTTCAAATTCGTTTCCTATATAGATAACGGGAATATCCAAATGATCAGCTTTTTTTATGACCGAATTGATGGAGGATAGCATTGGCTCTACCTGGTGCTTTGCTACTGGCATTCGGGCTTCATTACTTATAAAATCATTTTGAATATCAAGGACAAGTAAAGCTTTATTCATGACCGAGCTCCTTTCACATTTCAACAACAGTTTTCTTTTGCGGGAACTTACTATTTATACGCTGTAAAAAGTGATAGGTTTCATTTATTTTATGTAATACTTGCTAGTGATCATATCTTTTAATGACAAAACATAACCCATCCTTGGGATAGCAGTGAGATAAGGGTGTTTTTTGCCGACATTGCTTATTATTTGTCTGTTTATTGTTCTAGTATCGAACAGTCTTTTTAGTCTAAGCTTCATAATACTATAATAATAACCAAGAAAAAGAAATGAATGATGATTTATAAGGGGTAGAGTATAATAGATTTTTAATGAAAAAAGCAATGAGAGAAGGGCTTCTTCTTCATTGCTTTAAGATCCTATTTATTTTCAACTAGGGAAATACGGTAAAAGGCATGCTTGACGGCTCCTACATACTCATTAAGCGCTCGTTGGCTTACAGCAGCATTTGGATTTAAGCCTTCGAAACCATGATAACAACCACGATAAAGATGAAACTCAACATCGACACCTGCTCTACATAGTAGAGTGACATAATCGAGTGTTTCGTCACGGAATGGATCTTAGTTGACCAACACATGTGTACGTGTACGGCAGGCCGGAAAAATCGGTTTCCCGTGCAGCTGCAGCATACGGTGGTACATCTTCCATTCCATTTTCACCATAGATACATTCTCCAGCCTTTTTCGTTTAAATCATGATTCCAGACCATATGACCTGTAATTTCAAGGCTTGAAGGTGAATTGTTGCGATCATCAATCATTGGATATAACGGCATTTGAAAACATATCTCAGGGCCTTTGCGATCTCTTGCTAAAAGAGAAAGCCCTGCCGTTAATCCGCCTCCTGCACTTGCTCCTCCAATTCCGATCCGCGTCCGATCGACACCGAGCTCGTCTGCATGTTTCGCAAATCATTGAAGTGCTGCATAACAATCCTCTAACGGTGCTGGATATGGATGCTCAGGAGCAAGACGATAGTCCACAGATACAACGACACAATTAGCCTTAAGGTCATAACGCTGACATAATAAGTCATCACTATCTGGACTTCCCAAGACATAGCCGCCACCATGAATCCATAAGAAACCAGGTATTGATTCCGTTTTTTCTTTAGGCTCATAAATTTGAACTCGTAAAGCAGGATTATTGTCTGGACCAGGAACCATCTGGTCATAAACCGAAACCGATTCATCAATAGGGATACTAACCGCTCCATTTAATTCGGCCAATGCCTTCCTTGTCTCAGTAATATTATCCAAGTTAAGTTTCGGGAATAACGCTAAATTCTCTCTCAATTCCGGATCTATTCGCTTATTCATCCTTCAATCCCCTATACATTTTTATCATTTGGAAAAGCATACTCAATAAATAGCTTTTAACAAAAAAATCAGCAATTCCATTGAACAATTTTTACCTGATGCTGCCTTCTGTGATTGAAGATTTTTTTCCCTAGGTTGTTAAAATGAGACATTTACTTAATAGATCTTGATTTAGATACCACTAGACGTCATTTTAATTCATGAAATACAAGGAATACTATGTATTTAAAAGCATCCCCCCCGTAAATATGAGAACGCTCTCATTTTAAAAATTTCCAAAAAGCAGGGTTTTAGTCAATTGAATATTTAGAATACTAGGGATATATCACGATACTTAAATGGACCATTTCGGTATGATTAAATTAAGTATACAAGTATATTAGTAAACGATGCATTTTTAGTTCGGTTTCATTATATATAAAAGATAATTATTATTTTGATAAAGTAATAAAAATCGATTTTCCTTTTTATAATCATATAGAGAATATGCTGATACTCCTAGCTTATTGAAGAACGAATACTGGATAGGGGTTATTCCAGCTTGTACGAAGTAGGGTAGTAGTTAAGCAGTTGGAAGGTTGTTATTACTTGATGTTGTTCTTGGATCAGATGAAGTGGATAAAGAATTGTTAGCTCTTTCCCGTAAATCAGTTTCTGAAGCGAGGGGAAGGCTTTTTTAGTTTTTATAAAACAGTATTTGTGTAGGGGAAATCAGGAATACTCTGAATATTCAACAGAATTCATAGGCATATAATTTATTTTACAGTAGTATACTAGTTTTACTAGTGTGGCTAAAATACTTTTGGACTTCAGAGGTATTTTTTTTGACATCGAGTGAAAGCGTTAACAATCCGAGGAGGTGTAAAATACGATTAACTGATCATTAAACGCACTAATACGGAGTCTTATTGGAATTTATTTTTAAAGTTTACTAGTTTCTTAGGAGGGGGTTAATACATGAAAATAATGAAGAAGCGTATGACGAGCTTACTTTTGGTAATTGTCTCAGTGGTATTATTTCTCGCAGGTTGTAGCGGGAGCAGCAGTACGACAGAATCATCGGGTGACGAAAAGGTAAATATCCGATTTTCATGGTGGACGAATCCAAATCGAACACAAGTAACACAAGAAGCGATCAAGCTGTTTGAAGAAAAGTATCCGAACATCGATGTGACGATGGAATACTACTCCTGGGATGCTTACTGGCAGAAGCTCGCAACTGTAGCAGCTGGGGGAGAGTTACCTGATGTCATGCAAATGGATGGATCAAGGTTAATGGCTTATGTGGAAAAGGGACAATTGATGGACTTGTCAACAACAGATATTGATACTTCAGGTCTAAGCAAAAACACAGTCGAATTAGGGAAAGTAAATGACAAGTTATATGCTTTAACTACTTCCATTAATGCGCAGTTCTTGATTTCAAATCCAGAAATATTAGCAAAAGCAGGAGTCAGCATACCTGATGAAAATTATACATGGGAAGAATTTGCCGATATCCTTGTAAAAATACATGAAGAAACAGGTTTATATGGAGCTGCGAATGAAATGGAACAACCAGCTTACCTAGATTACTTTGCAAGAACAAAAGGTGAAAATTTATATAGTGCTGATGGGAAGTCAGTAGGGCTTTCTAAGGAAACGCTAACGGCTTGGTTTGAATATTGGTTAGATTTGCAAGAAAGGGGCGGTGTCCCATCTGCTGAGGAAAATGCCTCCTACGCACATAATGATATGACGGCTAGTCCATTTATTTCAGGAAAAACAGCATTTAATTGGTTATTCCTTGGTACAGATGGACAATATGAAAAAGCTTTAGGGAAACCAATTGAAAGAGAACTTCTTCCTGAATGGGGAAATGAAAACAATCCATACCCATTACATGCGGCGATGTTTTGGACAATGTCCTCTAAAACTAAACATCCAGATGCCGCTGTAAAACTAATTGACTTCTTAGAAAATGATCCTGAGGTAGCGAAGCTTTTCCAAAATGATCGCGGGATTCCGGCAAACTTAGAAAATATGGAACTAGTTGCGGAAACAACTTCTGATGATACGGTTAAAAAACAAAATGATTTTATGAAAAAAGTAGAAGAGATTTCTACACCACTTGAATTGGACCCTGTAAATTCAGGCAGTACGGCAGATATCTTAAAAGATATTGCACAGCAAGTAACATTTAAGCAACTTACTCCAAGTGACGCAGCCGATCAGTTTATCGCTGAGTTAAACCAGGCATTAAGTAAATAAGTTTTTGACATGGTGTCATTTAATTGTGACATCATGTCAAATAGGAGGTGTCCGTATTGCAAACACAGCAAGTTCAAACACTGTTGTCAAAACGTAAATCAAAATCACATGCAAGATTGCAAACCCCGCTTCAAAGGAATTTGACTGCTTATGCTTTTTTAACCCCATGGCTAATCGGGATGCTCTTTTTGACGGTTGGTTCGATGTTATTCACTTTTTATTTGGCCTTTACAGACTATGATTTGTTAAGTTCACCAACTTGGAAAGGGTTAGAAAACTTTTCGAATATGTGGCGTGATGCTAACTTTTGGGCATCTATTCGTGCAACGTTATTATATGTCGTTTTATCCGTACCTGCACGCCTAATCTTTTCCTTATTAATTGCCTTGCTTCTTTTTAAAGAGGTTAGGGGAATTGGTTTATATCGCGCCATTATTTATTTACCTTCTTTAATCGGCGGGAGTGTAGGTGTCACGATTGGGTGGAGAAAGTTATTTGATGACAATGGTCCCGTTAACTCTTTTCTCGCCATTTTTGGAATTGATGGTCCAACCTGGATCGGGAATCCTTCAACAGCTATTTTTGTTCTTATTCTGCTAAGTGTTTGGCAATTTGGTTCGGAAATGGTCATTTTTCTAGCAGGTTTGAAACAAGTTCCAACGATTTTATATGAAGCTGCAACCATTGATGGGGCTTCAAGGATTGGGCGGTTTTTCCATGTTACATTGCCGATGCTATCACCAATTATTTTCTTTAACTTGTTAATGGGGACGATTTCTTCCTTTATGGTGTTTACACAAGTATATATTATTACCGGTGGCGGGCCGATGAAATCTACTTTATTCTATGTCTATTATCTTTACCAAAACGCATTTACATATTACGACATGTGATACGCATCTGCATTATCTATTATTCTATTAGTCATTATTGCGCTCGTTTCAGGCTTCATATTTTTAACATCAAGGTTTTGGGTGAAATACGATGTTTAAGGTGGTGTACGGACAGTGAAAAAACATTCAACGATCAGAAAAGTCATCCGGCATTCAGTACTTATTGCTGTTTCCTTTATCATGATCT
>DASQMK010000038.1:0-1652 GCA_035645575.1 Metabacillus sp. | reverse complement strand
ATGGCCGTCCATTTTTATAATGAATCAAAAACAAATTCTATTGAAATAGAAGATATAATGCCTTGGCTGCAACAAAACATTCTGAATCAGCCGGAAAATTGGAACAAAAAAGAGTGGCAAAAACAAATACATCATAAAACTGATGAGCTTCATATAGGGATACGCTTGCTGAACAAAGATCAAAAAGTCTTATTTTCAACAGTAGAAAAACCAGATAATCATCAGATTACAAAAATAGAGCAAACAGCAGATTACTCAGTTGGGAATACAAACTATCTTCTTGAAGAATATTATGTATATCAGAACAAAAAACTCGCAGGCATTTTATATGTTCAAGATAAAAGGCCTGCACTCCATGCTTTCAATGGTCCAGAAAACAGTTTTCTAGAACAGTATGGAGGCTTATTCATCGCATTATTTGTTTTCCTGATGCTTTTGGCGACAGCTGCATGGTTTATGAATAAACAAGTATTAATTCCGTTGACTGCACTGGAGAAAACATCTCAGCTCATTTCAAAACAGGATTTCAATTTTTCTCTTCCTTCTTCACGTGTTACAGAAATTCATGAAGTATCAAACGGATTTAAGTCCATGCAGCTGCAGCTAAAGAAATCATTAGCCAAACAACAATCACTTGAAAACGAAAGAAAACTGTTTATTGCTTCTATCGTGCATGATTTACGAACACCAATATTTACAATCCGGGGATATCTAGAAATCATAGAAAAGCAATTACACCAAGCCCCTGAAAAAGCAAAGAAATATATTGTGACATGCAGAAATAAAGCGGATATGCTGAATCATTTAGTGTCAGACCTATTCTCGTATACGAAGCTAGAACTTTACAAAGAAAAACCAAGTGTAGAGTTTGTAAACCTAAACCGCTTACTTGACGATTACCTGAACGATTACTCAGCAATATTAGAAGAAAAGGGAATTCATCTCATAAAATCAATTCCTGAAGGTGATACATATGTTTATGCAGATCCCGAGCTTTTTTCCAGAGCTTTTTACAACATAATAGACAATGCCATAAGATTTTCTTTTAAAAACAGCGACATCTACGTTTCACTGTTCGAAGAGAAAAAATACGCTGTCATTGCCATTCGGGATAAAGGAAAGGGGCTGCACGAGTCCGAGTTAGACCAGATATTTACGCCGCTTTACAGAGGAGAAACCTCTCGCAATCGAAAAACAGGAGGAGCCGGATTGGGCTTAGCCATAAGCAAGGAGATTTTAGAAGTGCATGGAGGTAAAATTACTGCAGAAAACCATAACAAACAAGGTGCCGTTTTTAAATTATATTTGCCATTACCTAATGGATCATGATTAAGCATCATACTTTTTTTGATCGCTTGTTTTAGATGATATAGAAAAAGCAATAAAGAAATCGCTCATCATACAATAAAAGCACATAGCTTGAATATGAAAAAAGGACCCATACATCAAGTAGAAACCAAAACAGCCAACCAATAGCTGAAAAGTAACATTTTATTTTTCGGCCTATTATTTATATCAAAAAGGAATAAAATTTGGCCTCTGGCTGATTCGGTATTACAAACATCGCAACCGTATTGGGCTATGTTTAATCAAATTTATTTCGCACAAAGTGTCATAGGCGGGGACCGCGGTTATATTTTACGAAGAAAAAG
>DASQMK010000037.1:0-13826 GCA_035645575.1 Metabacillus sp. | reverse complement strand
AGTACATCTATATGAGTCGGAATTTGACCTACAGTTTGATTCCATAACTGTTGTGCTTCTTTTGAATTTATAAATCGAACAAACTCCCAGGACTCGTCTGGGTATTGAGTACCTTTAAAAATACTAATTCCAATTGTGTTTCCAGCTTCCGTAACGTATTGACCATGGATTGACTTAGGTAGAGGAATAGCCTGAAATTGATCGCGGTCTAATACTTCACTATGCTCAGCATAGGAACCAATATTATGCTGGATCATCGCAGCAACTCCCGTATCGAAATTAGCTACCATTGCTTTATAATCATTTGTAATATCACTTTTAGGAGTATGCTTTTGATACAATCCAAAATATCTTTTTAGGAATTCAACATGTTTTGGGTCATTAATAGTACTTTTCCCATCTATAAAATAATCTTCAATTCCTGAATAGGCATACATCATTCTTTGTAATTGGAACGATCCACCTGCTCCCCCTCGGATTGTATATCCGTACCGTCCATTTGATTTATCGGTTAGTATTTCAACAGCATTGAAAAATTCATCCCACGTTTCAGGGGACTTTAAATTCTCCTTTTTAAACCAATCTGAACGAATCCAAAGTATATCCAGGTTTTGTGTATAAGGAATTCCATATAACTTATGATCACTTACAATTCGTTTATTAAACTCAATCGCTTCCTTGTTTATTTTGTCCTTTTCTCCCCAATTCTCAAAGTAAGAATCTAGAGGCAACAATGCATCTCGATGTGAAAATTCAGGCAGCCAACTAGTATAAACACTTGCGACATCAGGCATATCTTCTGCGGCAATTGCTGCATCAAACTTTGACTTTGCATAGTCTTTAGGAAGACCAATATACTCCACATCAATGGTTGGGTTTTCTAGTTCAAACCTTTTAATCAATTCGTTCCAAATGGGTGTACGCTGTGGCCCCGCATTATCATCCCAAAAGGTAATCTTTACTTTCTCCCCTGGATTTTTAGCTATTTCATTGGATTGGAAGTCCACTTTTTTACATCCAGTTAGCAGCAAACCAATGATCAACGCCAATGCTAGTATAGGAGGTGTTAATATCCGGCGCGATAGCATACTATAATCTCCTTCATATTTTTGTATCTTTCTTATAGGCAGCTTTCCATACTTTGTTGTTTATGAGGCTGATAACATGAGAACAGGTCGTTCCATTGCGCTCCAAACACAAGATTCGCCGGGGAGGAAGCCAAACCTCCTCGGCTTATTCAAAAACAACAATCTTTATGAAAACAGCATTCTTATATTAAGAAAATAATTTTCACAAAACTGATACCTGAGGGCTTTAGTACAAATTTCCTCAAACATTAACTATTCTCTAAATAGCATAGCCCTTTAAATTTAAGGAAACAAGATTAAATAGTATAAATATTCTCAGTTGAAAATCTGGCTTGTCGCCAAGTTCTAATGGCGAAAGCCTTAGTTTTTCTTATACTTATCATCCATAAAATTTTTATATTTTTTGATATTACAAAAAAGACAAATGGCTATCAGAAATTTTTGTTAGAACCACATAACAACTTTGCTAGTAAAAATATGTGCAATGATGAAGTTAACCTAAGGTATAAATTTGATGACTTAGAAATCTACTGAGTGTTGAGGATAGTAATGATTGGATTTCCACTTTAAAATAAGATAATCTAAAACAATGCATGTAACATAAAATAGAAGGAAATGGATGGGAATCACATGATTGCAAAAACTGAAGAAGATTTTAATGGATTAAAAGAAATAGGAAAAATCGTGTCCTTGATTCGAGAGGAATTAGTCAAAAAAACAGTAGCCGGTATCACAACAAAGGAACTTGATGATATTGCAGGAAACTTATTTAAAAAGTACGGGGCAATCTCTGCTCCAAAGGGAGAATACAATTTTCCCGGATACACTTGTATTAGTGTTAATGAAGAAGTGGCACATGGTATCCCGGGTAGTCGCATAATAGAAGAAGGTGATCTTGTTAATATAGATGTCTCAGGCTCTAAAAATGGTTATTTTGCAGACACTGGAATTTCATTCGTGGTTGGGAATGGAGATCCCGTTTTAAGCAAATTATGTAATACTGCTGTAGAAGCCTTTGAAGCCGGCTTAAAAAGAATAAAGCCCGGTTCTAAAAAAAGTGGACTTGGCAAAGCAGTTATTGCAACGGCAAGGAAGAATGGATTTACAGTGATCATGAACCTTACAGGACATGGAATTGGTCGAACGATTCACGAGGCCCCTCAACATATTTATAACTATCATGAGCCTTTAGATGATGAGCTTCTAAAGGAAGGGATGGTTATTGCCTTTGAACCGTTCATTTCGACAGATGAAGAGGAAGTTTTTCAATATGAAGATGACGAATGGACATTTGTAACAGAAAACAGCTTTGTGGCTCAATGTGAACATACAGTAATTATTACAAAAGATGGCCCCATTGTGATTACTATATAAAAGCTTAGAAAGTACCTGCTTGTGGGGCTTGGCCCCTTTGCAGACTTTATGTTAATTAAATAACATTCAGAACATTTTCCTAAATCGCGAGTGCAAATAAAAAAACGCCTTACACCTTTTATATCAATAATGTAAGACGTTTTATATTGAGAATTCTAGTTTGAACCATGTTACGGGGCTGCCACAAAGATTCAGAACCTTTTGCGACAGCCCCAATCATACTATCTATCTGACTATCTTTACTCCTTTAAAATAAAACCAGCATTGTTCATATCTTCAAGCACATCCTCGACCTCTTCTGAAGAATGTCCGATCACTAGACCTATAATCTTTGTAACCTGATCCTCACCTGGAAAATATCTAGGATCTAATAAGCTTAATGGAATAAATTGTTCCTTATCTACGAATTCTTCAGCGATTTGAATGGCACTGTCAAAGTTGTTGTCCCAATCAAAATTGCAAAGTCGCATGAATTTCTTGCCAAATCTATTATGAATATCATTATATAGCAGCAGCCCGCATGTCGATGCGTTGAAACGGACATTTAAATCGATAAAATAGTAATGCCCATTATATAGTAGAACATCAAAGCCTGCTACACCGACATATCCCTTATCGGCTATATTGTTCATCACTTCATAACCAGTTTTAATAATATCAGCTATGTTGTCCTCATAATCTGTTGTAATCCAGCTGCCGCAGAAGCTGCCATCATCCGTTACGAGTTGCTCTGACTTGCCTATAAACTCAATTTCACCCTTTTTGTTGGACATATAATGAATGGAAATGTTTTGCTCGTAAGGGATATGCTCCTCAACAATAATCGATGATAAATCGCCAAAACTTTCATTTATTTCTTCGAGCTGTTTTTCTTCTTTAATAAGCAAAACTCCGTATCCACCTGAGGTCGGACGACCGTCACCTGTTTTTAACACAAATGGTAGTTGAGGTTTTTCCTCTATAATTTGTTCAAGGCTCATCATTCTTCTCTTCGGTATATATTCAGAAGGAACAAGCTCTGGTATATTCCTCTTATCACAAAGATAGGCTAACACTTTAGGATCAACCCTATACAGCTCGGTTGAAACCTTATCTACAGGATGTGGATATTGAAAAATCATTCTTTTATTTTGTTTAGATAGAAGCTTAAGCACATTAATATATTCTTCTTCATTTTGATACGTATAAAGCTCTGGCGGTAATTGAAGCCCTGCTTTTTTCAGTAATCTTAACGCCGATTTTGTTGCACATGCAGCATGACAAACAACCGGTGTATTTCCAACCACACTTAGTTCTCTCCCTGTTAGAGCATTTAAGCTTAATAAATCACCTGAATAATGCTGATAATCTTCCGCATATAATTTTGGATTATAGATGATCCCTTTTCCGTAAATGTCTTGAATTGAATAAGCTGGTCGGAAATACAATTGATGATCATTCGTAAAGGTTAATCTTTTTGCTGCTTCTCCCATATGAAAACCTCCCTGTATTCCTTGTTTTAGTAAAATAGCATTTTCGGTTCTATGACATACCATTCAAAATCTTTCATTTCAGCATCCTAGTATTCTCTTTTTATTGGTATTACCTTTTTTATTCACGGAAAGGACAAGCATTAAACCTAATTTTTTTCTTATTCCTTTTAATCGGTCTATTGGACTAGTTAAAAAAATTAGTATTGTTAAAAAACAATAAAAAAGGAGCCATTTAAACCAAAGGGTTATCCTCCTATTTAAAAACAGCTCCATTTTAGGCACATAAACTACTCACTTAATTTTTCAATCGTTTTTGCAAGTAATGCTGTATATTGAGGGAATGTCTTTAAATCTGTATATTCTTCCTTTTCACTATGTGAAAATTCTCCCATTGGGCCCATTCCGTCAACTGTTGGTATACCTTCACTTGCCGTAAAGGATGCGTCAGATCCTCCACCTGAGCTTACCTCACGGATGGATACTCCAAGCTCAGCTGCTGCTTCCTGGATGACATTAATCAGCTGGTCAGTTTCATTTGTTTTCTGCATAGGAGGTCGACTCATATTGCTCTTTAAATTGGTAGAGGTTCCAGATACATGCTCCTCCTGGGAAATTTCAGTTATCTTTCTGACAATCTCTGCCGCTTGCTGTTCATCCTTATATCGCACATCAATTTCAGCTTTTGCGGCTGAAGGGATTGTATTAGTTGAGGTTCCGCCATGAACATAACCTACGTTCACAGATATTCCTTCTTCATAATCGTTCAGCTTCTGAAGCTTGAGAATTTTATGAGAGATTTCCTCAATTGCACTTCTTCCCCGTTCAGGCTCAACTCCGGCATGAGCACTCTTCCCCTTTACATCAAGCGTGAAATGGTCAACCCCTTTTCGCTCTGTCACAATCCCTCCACCTGGGCGGGAGCACTCGACTACTATTGAATACTGTTTCTTATCAGCAACCTGTTTAATCAATGATTTTGAGGCAGGTGATCCAATTTCTTCGTCACTGTTAAAAATAATATGCACATTTTTATACGCATCAGATCCTACTTCTTTTAATGCCTTTATCGCATATAAAACCTGAACATGACTCGCTTTTTCATCATTAACACCAGGACCAAAGGCTTTATCTCCAATCACATTAAATGGCCGTTTTTTGACTTCCCCTTTTGGAAAAACCGTGTCCATATGGGCAATGATCATAATCTTCGGATCACTATTACTAGAAGCTTTTATTTCCAAATGGTTACCTAGCTTTTGCTCGGGATGGACCATAACCTCCATTCCTATCTCCTCAAACTTCTCTTTTAAAATTTTCCCAACAGTATCTACACCTTCTTTATTGTATGTTCCGCTATCTGTATTCACGAGAAGCTCTAAAAGCTCTAAGATTTCATGTTTTTTAGATTCCAGATACGTTTCAATCATTTTTCTCTCCTCATTTTTCTAGTTTGTAGGTTCATTACCCGACACATTCAGCGCATTAAACATACTCAACCTCTTAAAACAAAGAAAAGGAATAATAGACTGCATGTGCGGTCTATTATTCCTTTTTGATCTAGAATACTATTTATCTCCTTGTGGGTTGTTATAAGCATTCATGTTTCTATTTTGAAATAAATTTGTATCACTTGTCTTTATGTTTGTTTGCTCTGGATGTTTCTTCCACTCTCTTGGGTTAGGGCTTTGAATGGTTGTTTGCTCCACTTTATTACTTAATTTATTTAGAGTACGACCTGCTGCTTCTCTTCCACCTAATCCAAAAGCCAATCCAAATGCAAGGGTGAAACCACCCAAGATCAAGATAAACGCAGCATTTACAATTGTACTTGCTACTCCTAATTGATTAAGGGCCATAAAGAAAGCTAATGTAATAATTGTATATTTGGCGATATTTCCAAGTAGCTTTCCTTCTGTTTTTTGTCTCACCATGCTTTTAACAACACGTTTGACAAGATCACCCACATAAAACCCAATTCCAAGAATCAGAACAGCCGTTAACACCATTGGAATATAAGCTAAGACAACTGTTAAGATAGAAACTAAGCTATCAAGATTAACAAGCTGTAACGCTTCAATTGTAAATAGGAGGACAACTACAATCTGTGCTGCCAATCCGACTAGCTCAGAAATGGTTAATGTTTGTGTGCTCTTTTGCAGTGACCCTAGTCCTATTTTAGAAAGAATACTGTTAAACCCAACTCGCTCTAACAATGAAGTGATGGCTGTTTTGACCCATTTTCCGGCCCATAAGCCTACCGCCACAAGTAGAATCGCTACAATAATGTTTGGAATCATGTCCATGATTTGGCCAAGCATTCCAACCGCTGGTGCTGAAATACCACGAATATCCAATGTTTCGAGAGCCGAGATGACAACCGGGATTAATATAAAAACATAAACAATCGTCCCAATCAGCTGAGATAGTGAATTTTTATCAAGTATCCCCTCTGCACCTAATTTAGCTGCGAGGCGATCTGTTCCTATACTTCTCAGGAAGTTTACGAGGATTTCCATAACGATCTTCGCTACTAACCATCCAATAAATAATATAACCGCAGCACCTATTAGATTAGGAATAAAAGCAAAGAATCCATTCAACATGCCTTCAAGAGGCTCTGAAATCGCCTCAATTCCTAGAGCTGCGAGAACAGCTGGCAGGAAAAGTAGCAGTGTTAAATAAAAGACTGCTTTAGAAGCCGAGATTACCGCATGACTAGCTTGATCACTGTCACCTGTTAGCTTCCATCGCGATAAAAAACCTTGAAAACGTTGACTTCCTCCTGCCTTTTTAACTAAAATTGACAATCCTGATGCAATTAACCAAGCAGCAACAGCGATAAGAGTCGCTTTTAAAAGATTTGGTATCGCAGCAACAATGACACCTAGTGCTTGTGAAATTGGCTGTGCAACATATGGCAGGCTTAGCATATTTAAAAACACAACAAACGCTACAGCCATAATGATCCAAAAAACAATCTTACTAATAATACTTTCAGATGAATAATGAAATGACTGTAATGTACTCTCTTCTCTATTAAAATTTGGTCTCATCCATCTTGCCATTTTGTTATCAAAGTCTGTACGATGTAAGGCAGCTTTTACCGCCTTTGCAATAAGGGTTGCAACAATCCACCCTATCAAAAGAACGATAAGCGCAAGTACTAAATCTGGTAATTTACCTAAATATGCCATCCAGGAATCTGTTACTCCATTGTAATCTATCATTTTCTGCCTCCTTTAAAAATTTCGATAAAGTGTTGTGATTGTTTCATAGTTTCCATTCCCAATGAACAGAGTGGTTAAACAACAAATATTTTTTATTAAGAATAATTATGAATTAACTTTAAAAGACATTAATAGGGTTTTGAAGCGCAAAACACTCTCCCTTACGGGTTGAAAAAAGTTGTTAATAGAGATAAAAACTGCCTAATAGCCTAATAAGGTTACAAGTTTTATAAATCATGAGTTTCTAAATGGACATTGTGTTTACAAATAATGATAAAGGGTATGCAAGTAAACGAAGAACTTAAAATTATGAAGGAGGAATTAACATGAATATTACCGAAGTCATGACTACCGATGTTGAAAGTTGTACACATAAGAGTTCTTGCAGTGATGTAGCCTTAAAAATGAAAAAGCTTGAAGTAGGCTCAATTCCAATTTGTGAAGATGAAAGATTAGTAGGGATCGTAACCGATCGTGATATTGTCATAAAAGGTATTGCAAACAATCTATCAGGTGAAACATCAATTTCAAAACTAATGACCGAAGATATAATTAAAGGAACACCGGATATGTCAGTTGAACAAGCAGCAGAGATCATGTCACAGCATCAAATTCGCCGACTACCTATTGTTGAAGGCGAAAAATTAGTAGGAATGGTCTCACTTGGAGACTTAGCTGTCCATAATAATTCAACGAAAAAAGCTGGAAAAACCCTTGAGGATATTTCCGTACCAGCTAAACCTAATCATTAATGTTTAAATATCTCAAAACGATATTAGGAGTGATATAAATGCCTTTATTGGAAATTAGCATCATCCCAATTGGAACTGATTCTACCAGCTTCAGCTCAGAGGTTACCAATGTTGTCCAAAAAATAGCGGATAAAGACTTAACGTATAAGTTGACCCCTACTTCAACTGTTATCGAAGGAGAGATTGATCAGCTATGGGACATTGCAAGGGACATGCATCAAGAAGCATTTTCAGCTGGACCCGATCGAATTGTGACCAATATAAGCATTGACCATCGTACAGATAAACAAATGGACATGAAACACCAAGTAGACACAGTTGAAAATGATTTAGAATAGATAAATAGAACAAAGAAAATACCCTCATACTTTTTTGATGTATGAGGGTATTTTCTTGAAAGATGGCCTTCCCTTCAGGGTCGGGGATTGAGTAAGTTGCTGAACTCAGCATGAATTGGATTTCATTTCAGAGTAAAGTTCTCTTATTATTTAATGATTCGTTCAAAAATAACACCTATCAAAGAATTTAATATAGCCGACTAGCTCTCACATATCGATATAAGAAGAATCCTACAAAATCAATTATCCACGTTTCTGCAGTATTAACCATAGTACTTAAGAACAAAAGCGCAAGCGCCTTGGTCAGCCTAGGGCAAATAAGATGATTTAGAATAGAAGGCGTCCTTTGCCTTCAATTCTATATTAGCTTATGACCTCGAGGGGCTAGGCGCTGGAGCTGGAAGTCGAAGTAGTTATCCACAGTTCAAGCATTTTATAATTTCCTAAGCAACAAAAAAAGAAGCGGAGGTTTTATTTTCATAAACCCCCGCTCCGTTCATTTTATCTTCTCCAGATTGCTTCATTCCATTTTAATTCATTACGGAATTGTCTCACTTTTGTATCCTTATCGATGACAACCACCTCGATTTTTGCCATATCAGCGAAATCGTATAATTGTTCTGTCGTTACTTCAAAAGAAAATACCGTGTGGTGTGCACCACCAGCATAGATCCATGCTTCTGTTGCTTCACTTAATGATGGTTGTGGTTTCCACAAAACTTTCGCTACTGGTAGTTTTGGTGTCTCAATCGTTGGTTGTTCAGCTTTCACTTCATTGATGACAAGGCGGTATCTACCACCTAGTTCGATAAGGGAAGCATTTACTGCATCCCCACCTCTACCGTCAAATACTAGACGTGCTGGGTCCTCTTTACCACCGATGCCTAGAGGATTAACTACAATTTTTGGTTTAGTAGCAGATACTGTTGGACAGATTTCAAGCATGTGTGAACCAAGAATCATTTCGTTACCAGGCTCTAAGTGGTACGTATAATCTTCCATGAAAGAAGTTCCTTTATTACCAGAAATAATTTTCATTAAGCGTAGTAATGCAGCCGTTCTCCAGTCACCTTCACCGGCAAATCCATATCCTTCTGCCATTAAACGTTGTGCAGCTAGCCCTGGAAGTTGCTTCATGCCATGTAAATCTTCAAAGTTTGTCGTGAATGCGCTGTAATTCCCTTTAGACAAGAAAGATTTTAGTCCTAACTCAATACGCCCTTGCTCAAGGATCGCATCTCTAACTGCTCCAGGCTCACTTGCTTCTGCTGGGAGCTCGTATAATTCACTATACTCTTTAAAAAGTGCATCTAGCTCTTCATCCGTTACTTTGTTCATTTCTTCAACTAGATCACCAATACCATAATAATCTACTGTCCATCCAAATTTAATTTGTGCTTCAACTTTATCTCCATCCGTTACCGCAACGTTTCTCATATTATCACCAAAACGAGCAACGCGAATGTTTGGACCTTCTGTAACACCTACAGCTGTCTTCATCCAGCTAGCCAATTTTGTTGTGACATCTTTGCTTTGCCAATGTCCAACAATAACTTTTCTTGAAACATCCATACGAGTTCCAATAAATCCGTACTCTCTGTCTCCGTGAGCTGCTTGGTTCAAGTTCATAAAGTCCATGTCGATATCGCTCCATGGTATATCACGGTTATGTTGGGTATGAAGGTGAAGCAATGGTTTTTGTAGCGCAGTTAGTCCTGCAATCCACATTTTTGCAGGTGAGAATGTATGCATCCATGTAATGATACCTGCACAATTTTCATCTGTATTTGCTTCGAATGCTAGATTTCTAATTTCATCTGCCGTTTTAACAACAGATTTGAATACTATATTAAAAGGGAGGTCGCCTTCTTTATTTAATCCTTCGACAACTTCCTTTGAGTTGTTAGCCACTTGACGTAATGGTTCTTCCCCGTATAAGTTTTGACTACCAGTAACAAACCAAAATTCATAAGGTCTTGTGTTTAACATATTTATTCCTCCTAATAGCTCTATATATTTAGTAATTTACATCTATATCTCTCTTAATTTTTCTGACCGTAATATGCATTTGCCCCGTGTTTTCTTAAATAGTGTTTATCTAATAATGCTTGATCCATAATTGGAATTTCCGGGTTAATTTGATATGTGTGGAAATTCATTTTTGCCACTTCTTCTAAGACAACAGCGTTATGCACTGCTTCACTTGGGTCTTTCCCCCAATTAAATGGAGCATGACTATGAACTAGTACACTAGGAATCTGTAAAGGGTCAATATCTTTAAAAGTTTCAACAATGACATTTCCAGTTTCCAATTCGTACTCTCCTTGTATCTCTTCTTCTGTCATTCTTCTCGTACAAGGTACAGTACCGTAAAAATAATCCGCTTGCGTTGTGCCTAATGCATGAATAGGTTTACCCGCTTGTGCCCAGCTTGTTGCCCAAGGAGAGTGTGTATGCACAATACCTCCTATACCAGGAAAGTTTCGATAAAGAACTAGATGTGTAGGGGTATCAGATGAAGGTTTTAAATCACCTTCTACAATATTTCCCTCTAAATCTAGTACAACTAAATCTTTTGAAGTTAACTTCTCATAAGGAACTCCGCTAGGCTTGATTACGACTAGTCCTTCCTCTTTATCAAAACCGCTTACATTTCCCCACGTAAACGTTACCAAACCATACTTCGGTAAAGCCAAATTTGCCTCTAACACTTGCTGTTTCAAACTTTCTAACATTAGCTATTCAGCACTCCTTTCAACGAATAATTGCCTTGTACGTATGAAATCATCTCTATGATTAAATAGTAACGTAATTTGTACGTACAATCAATAAAAATTTTTAAAACAATGAAAGCTATCTTACAGTAATCTGTCTAACATTTGTAAAGGCAGCCTGTGAAAGGTGTATGTGCGTATCGGCAGAACAAGTTTCAAAAAAACGACAGGAAATGCTATCCTGTCGCACTATAAACCCATTACCATTTATTGAAGACTGTCTACTGCAGCTCTTTCAATTACAAGCCCGTTCTTATAACGTTCCATAAATTGTTCAAAACCAACTACATCTGTCGGATCTGGAGAGACCGTCTTCACTGCTTGGTCGACAAATACTTTTTTATTTAAAAACTCTTCTAATGATTCATTTTCCTTTTTGTTTATCATGTACGATCCAAGCAAAGCAATCCCCCAAGCTCCACCTTCACCTGCCGTTTCCATAACAGAAACAGGAACATTAAAAGCAGCAGACAAGATAGCTTGACCAACGCCTTCTGTCTTAAATAATCCACCATGACCTAAAACTTCATCCAGTTTTACGTTCTCTTCTTTAAGCAGAATATCCATTCCTATTTTCATCGCGCCAAATGCTGTAAATAAATGAACACGCATGAAATTAGCAAGATTGAAATTACTTCCTGAAGAACGAACAAACAATGGACGACCTTCTTCAAAATGAGTCATATGCTCACCGGAAAGATAACCATAAGATAATAGGCCACCTCCATCCGGATCCCCATGAAGGGCTTGCTTAAATAAGGTTTCATATAATTTATTGGTATCAGCTTCTATCCCCATCGCATGTAAGAATTCTTTAAATAATCCTATCCATGCATTTAAGTCTGAAGAACAGTTATTGGAGTGAGCCATCGCCACTAGATTACCTGTAGGTGTTGTCACAAGATCAATTTCAGGATGTACTTTGGACAAATCTTTCTCCAGTACTACCATTGCAAATGCAGACGTCCCAGCAGAAACATTACCAGTACGTTTCGCAATACTGTTTGTGGCAACCATGCCAGTCCCCGCATCACCCTCTGGAGGACAAAGAGGAATTCCAGCCTGTAGTTCTCCAGTAACATCCAGAAGTTTTGCTCCTTCCTCTGTAAGTACACCAGCATTTTCACCCGCTAGTAAAACATTAGGCAGAACCTCTTCCAGTTTCCATGGTAACCTCTTAGGAGCAACCAATTCATTGAATTGATCGATCATTGTTTGATTATAATTCTTCGTGTTCAAGTCAATCGGGAAGACACCGGATGCTTCACCAACTCCCAAAACCTTTTGTCCTGTCAGTTTCCAATGAACATAACCAGCTAGTGTTGTCAGAAAACGAACGTCACTAATATGTTCTTCCTGATTCAAGATCGCTTGATATAAATGAGCAATACTCCATCTTTGAGGAATTTGATAGTTAAACAGTTCTGTTAATTCTTTTGAAGCATCTCCAGTAATATTGTTACGCCAAGTACGGAATGGGACTAAAAGCTCATCATCTTTGTCGAAAGCCATATACCCATGCATCATCGCACTAAAACCAATGGCACCTACTGTTTGTAAGGTGATTCCATACTGCTGTTTCACATCGTTAGCCATCTTTTGAAAGCTATCTTGAATGCCCTTCCAAACTTCCTCTACACTATAAGTCCAAATATTATTTACATAACTATTTTCCCAATCATGGCTACCAGATGCGATTGGTGCATTATCTTCGCCAATAAGAACTGCTTTAATTCGTGTTGATCCAAGTTCTATGCCAAGTACTGTTTTACCACTTTGAATTGCATTTTTCACATCATGACTCATTCTATTTTCCTCCATAGATTAACAATTTAATAACCCACAACAGTAACCGCTTACATCACTTTGAATAATTGTGAGTATTCCGCATTGCCAAGTTACATCCGCCGCTAGTAGCTGTTTTTTAGAAGAACTTTGCTTATCGCCAAGTCCTAATAGTGAAAGCCTGTGTTTTAATTACCCTATCATCCATAAAATCTTGTACTTTCTGATAACCAAGTTTAGTAAAATTAGCTATTTAGCACTCCATTTTCAAAAAGAAAACGAAACACCTTGTGCGTATATATAAAGTTATAATTTTATGATACTACAACTCGTACGTACAATCAATACCAATTTGGTTGTGACTTGCGGCAGTTACCTATTCATACAGAATGGTTGTTACACTAAACTAGAACCATCCATTTTACCCCTTCTCTATGTCTATCCTATAACTTTTCAATATCCTTTAATAAGAATGCATCATGTCAAAACGATTTGTATATGCTCATTGAATTACTAAGTACCTAGTGTTTATCAACGCATTCGTCAGGGTATAAAAAACTCATGTAACGATTATTGAGTTGTACATTTTATATCAAAAGGAGGAATTTTAATGGATCGAGAAAACGTGCAACACAAGAAAAAAAATAACCCTGATAGATTCAAAAAAGATAGGGAAAGTCTGCAAGAAATCGACCAACTGGTTATGCCTATTGATGATTTACCACTTGAAGATATAAAAGAGGAAAAAAGAGAAGAAAGAGACAAACATGCCACAAAAGATCAATCTTCTAGTGAAAAAAAATATAAGCCCTAAAATGATCTATTTCCTTTCCTTGTTAATAATGAGAGGAACACATTAAAAAGATTTCATTTTTTGCAGTGGTAATTCCGCTGCATTTTTCTATTTAGGTTTAATAGACTCGTTAAACAGCAGAACAAATAAATTAGGAGGTGAATTCCTTACATAGTGTGATGTAAGGACCAATGTGGAGAATATTTTTAATTTAACCATGGTG
>DASQMK010000036.1:0-2626 GCA_035645575.1 Metabacillus sp. | reverse complement strand
GCTTGAACTGTGGATAACTACTTCGACATCCAGCTCCAGCGCCTAGCCCCTCGAGGTCATAAGTTAATATAGAATTGAAGGCAAAGGACGCCTTCTATTCTAAATCATCTTATTTGCCCTAGGCTGACCAAGGCGCTTGCGCTTTTGTTCTTACATAAATGTTAAGTAACTGGGGAAATAGAAGACATATTTTAATAGCAGCCTAATGTTTGGTAAAATGTTTTATACGGTTTCATATTTTACATAGAAAAAGGGAATGTCTCGTTTGGAGGATAAATCATGATAGAAAAACAAGAGCGAATTATGAAACACATTAGCAAAGAGCTTAGTATCAATTTAAAGCAAGTTGCTAATGTTATTTCACTTTTAGAAGAAGGAAATACAGTACCATTCATCGCGAGGTACCGTAAAGAGCAAACAGGTGCATTAGATGAGGTGCAGATTCGGGATATATCAGAAAAATGGACATACACTCAAAATTTAGAAAGTCGTAAAGAAGAAGTATTGCGTTTAATTGAAGAACAAGGGAAGCTAACAGAACAACTTGCAGCTGAGATTAATTCATCAATGAAGCTTCAACAGGTTGAAGATCTGTATAGACCTTATAAACAAAAGAGAAGAACCAAGGCAACTGTTGCAAAGGAAAAAGGCTTAGAGCCGTTTGCTGAATGGATTCTTTCTCTTCCTGCTCAAGGGAACTTAGAACAAAAAGCGCTGGAATTCGTTAATGAAGAAAAAGGAGTAACCTCTGTGGAAGAGGCGATTCAGGGAGCACAAGATATTATTGCAGAGCAAATTTCTGATCAACCTAAGTATCGTCAATGGATTAGGGATACAACTTATCGAAAAGGGCAAATCTCTTCTTCTGCAAAGGATGAAGAAAAAGATGAAAAAAATGTATATGAAATGTACTACGAGTATGAAGAACCAATTCATAAAATTGTCCCACATCGAATACTTGCGTTAAACCGTGGGGAAAAGGAAGAGGTTATCAGGGTTTCTATCCAGCCGCCTACAGAACAAATTGTTGAATACCTTAAGAAGGAAGAACTTAAAAGAAAATCAACTATTGTAAACGAAATAATTGTAGGTGCAATTGAAGATGCATATAAAAGGCTCATTCAGCCTTCTATAGAGAGAGAAATTAGAAAGGAGTTGTCTGAGAAAGCTGAGGATCGTGCGATTCATATTTTCTCAGAAAACCTAAGAAATCTACTTTTACAGCCTCCATTAAAAGGAAGAATGGTTCTTGGGGTAGATCCGGCCTATCGAACTGGATGTAAGTTAGCAGTTGTAGATGAGACTGGAAAAATGCTTTATATTGGTGTGGTTTACCCACATCCACCCGTTAATAAAAAAGAACAGGCTAAAGAGAAAGTTGTTGATGTATTAAAGAAATTTAACATTGAAGTGGTGGCAATCGGAAATGGTACAGCATCAAGAGAAACAGAGCAATTTATTGCAGATATATTAAAGGAATTGAATGGTGATACTTCCTATTTAATCGTAAATGAAGCGGGTGCCAGTGTTTACTCTGCGTCAGATCTTGCAAGAGAAGAGTTTCCGGATTTGCAGGTAGAGGAAAGAAGTGCTGTTTCCATAGCGAGAAGGTTACAAGATCCATTGGCTGAACTTGTGAAAATTGATCCAAAGTCAGTTGGTGTAGGTCAGTATCAGCATGATGTTTCACAAAAGAAATTAAATGATTCACTTACATTTGTGGTTGAAACAGTTGTTAACCAGGTAGGGGTCAATGTGAATACCGCTTCTCCTTCTCTTCTACAGTATGTAGCTGGTTTAAGTAAGACTGTTGCAAACAATGTCATAAAGAAAAGAGAGGAATTGGGGAGATTTTCTAATCGAAAACAATTAAAGGATATTCCGAGACTAGGCGCCAAGACTTATGAACAGTGTATAGGTTTCTTACGGGTAATTGATGGTGATCATCCGTTAGACCGAACAAGCATTCATCCTGAACGTTATGCAGAAGTAGAAAAGCTTCTTAAGCAATTAAATGCATCATTATCTGATTTAGGAACTGATGAGCTAAAGGGAAAAATTAAAAGCTTAAATTTAAAGAAAGTTGCTGAAGTTCTTGGAGTAGGAGAGTTAACGTTAAAGGATATTTGTGATGCTCTCATCCGTCCAGAAAGAGATCCTCGTGATGAAATTTCTAAGCCGTTATTAAAGAAAGATGTTCTAAAATTAGAGGATCTACAACAAGGAATGGAGCTACAAGGGACAGTAAGAAATGTTGTGGATTTTGGTGCATTTGTTGATATTGGGGTTAAACAGGATGGTCTTGTACATATATCGAAGATGAGCAAGTCGTTTGTAAAGCACGCTTTAGATATCGTTTCGGTAGGAGATGTTGTGACTGTCTGGGTAGATGATGTGGATTTCAAAAAGGGTCGAGTAGCACTTACAATGGTAGATCATTAAGATTGTAAAAGAAACACTGCTTTAAGAGCAGTGTTTTTGTCTATAAAAAAACCAGCATTGATTAAGTAATTTTATTTGATAACGATTTTTTTCTAAAAATGCTCGTTGCATTTGATTTTGTAACCATGATGGCATTGCTCATACCTCCTTAGCTATTATAATGGAGTATGGGTGTTTATAATGT
>DASQMK010000035.1:0-2003 GCA_035645575.1 Metabacillus sp. | reverse complement strand
TCAGGTGGACAACAAGGTGGTAACGTACAATCCTCACCTGTTACAACTTTTTCAGAATCAGGCAGTACATTAAAGGAAGCATTAAGGAAAATCTCAAATGAAGCACCAGCAGAGCTTTTTTTTCCACATATTCAAATCATGCTTATTGGTGAGGAGCTTGCCAAAGAGGGAATGAAAGAACTGTTTGATGTGATTGAACGTGATCCGAAATTCCGGGTACTCTTTCCAGTTTTAATTGTAAAAGGTCATACAGCGGAAGAGGCTTTAAAAGTCTCTACTTCATTAAAACCAATACCTTCAGCAAAAATAGAAGGGAGTTTAGAATCTTCTAAAGAACTATGGGGAGAATTTTTAAGTACCCGTGCAGATCAAGCGATTATGAAATTGGCAGAAGGAAGTGCAGCCATAACAGGGATCGAGATTAATGGAAAAGTAGAAAAGGGGAATCAAACAGCTAATATGCAGGAGATATCCCAGAGCGCAAAGTTGGAAATAAAAGGACTTGCGATTATCAGAGGCGGTAAATTGGAAAAATGGTTAGAAGGAGATCCTGCTCGTGGTGTGGTGTGGGTTAATAATGAGCTGGAACAGACAGTGATGAATCTTGATTGCCCTGAAGAAAAAGATGCAGTTGCAATTGATATTGGACGTGCAAAATCAGGTATAAAGGTTAAGGTTAAAAAAGATAAACCTGTTATCACTATTAAAATAAATACAGAAGGGGCTGTGTCGGAAACACATTGTTCAATTGAGCTTGATAAGGATAAGACTATTAAAGCATTAGAAAATCAGTTGAGAAAAGAAATTAAAGATGAAGTTATGACAACAATAAAAACATTACAAGAGGAAAAAAGTGATGTCTTTGGATTTGGGGAATATATCAACATCGAAGACAAGAGTTATTGGAAAAAAATAAAGGATAAATGGGAAGAAGAAATATTTCCGGAGTCTGAAGTTAACGTAGAGGTGAATGCAACGATCCGACGAACCGGAATGAAAGTAAAATCGTATTTAAAATAAGCCGAATTTTGAGAAGAAAGGGTTTAATAGAGATGGAAAAAGCCAAGGTTAACGGTATTCAACTATTCTCAATGATGTTTATGTTTAATTTAGGGACAGCAGTGGTTGTTAGTTACGGAATAGGAGCAAAAAAAGATGCTTGGCTTGCCATCCTATTAGGAATGTCAATTGGATTCGGATTATTTTTTATTTACTATCGACTATTTTGTCATTATCCCAAACTACCTATTACTGGTTATGCAAGAAAAATACTAGGGAACTATTTAGGATGGATCATCGGTTTATTTTATGTTCTCTATTTTTTGCAAATTGCAACTCGACAGGTTCGTGACTTTAGTGAACTACTTGTTTCATCCACCATGACTGAAACACCGCTCTTAGCAGTCCAAATCTCATTCGTTCTCGTCATTTGTTATGTTCTCAACCAAGGAATTGAAGTGTTAGCAAGAACAGCCGAAGTATTTATTGTGATTTTGTTTTTGTTAGGAGCGACCGGGAACTTTCTCATCCTTGTTTCTGGAGAGTTTGAGTTGCATAATTTAAGGCCCTTTCTAGAAAATGGATGGAAGCCGATCCTATCAACTGCTGTTTTAGAATCGGCTCATTTTCCATTTGGGGAAATGGTTGTTTTTACAATTCTGCTCCCTTATTTAAATAAGTCTGGTTCAGTTAAAAAAGTCTGGATGTCTGCCTTATTGTTAAGTGGACTTACTTTAAGCTGGACCGCAAGTTTAAATATCGCGGTTCTTGGTGTTGATGTCATGGAAAGAACCACGTTTCCTACACTAGCAACAATCGGAAAGGTCAATCTTCTTGAATTTATCCAAAGACTTGATGTGATTGTAGTGTTTACAATGTTAATCACTGTTTTTTTTAAAGGATCGCTTTTTATTTATGGAGCTGTCATTGGGATTGTTGACTTATTTAAGTTGAAAAATCATCAGCAGATTTTATTGCCGGTCGGAGGGATTATCATCGTTTCA
>DASQMK010000034.1:0-1813 GCA_035645575.1 Metabacillus sp. | reverse complement strand
AAGAAAATAGTTGGATTTTCTATGATTGGGGCAGCTCTGCCTATTCGATCATCATTTCAACTGCTGTGTTTCCCATTTTTTATAAAAGTGCAGCGACAAATACAGGGGTAAGCCCAGCTGATTCAACAGCGTATTTAGGATATACCATTGCAATCGCAACCTTTATTTTGGCTATGCTAGGCCCAATTTTAGGTACAATTGCTGATTATCAAGGGTATAAAAAACGTTTCTTTTCCTTTTTTTTCGTATTAGGAATTGGGTTTACCGGGCTTCTTGCATTTATTCCAGCAGAGCAATGGTTACTTTTACTAGTTTGCTATACTCTTGCAACCATTGGATTTTCTGGAGCCAACATTTTTTATGATGCATTTTTAGTTGATGTTACATCTGAAAACAGAATGAATCGCGTGTCTACTCGAGGCTATGGCTTGGGATATATCGGAAGTACAATTCCTTTTATCATAAGCATCACAATTATCGTTTTATCGCAAAATGGAATTCTGCCTATTTCAACTGTTATAGCAAGTAAAATCGCATTTATCATTACAGCTGTGTGGTGGGGGATCTTCACGATTCCATTGTTTAAACATGTTCAACAGCGTTACTTTATTCAACGTGAGCCAAACCCTGTCGTGAATAGCTTTAAAAGACTTTGGCACACCTTAACTGAAATTCGAAAGCATCGTGCCTTGTTTTTATTTCTTTTAGCTTATTTTTTCTATATTGATGGAGTTGGGACAATTATCACAATGTCCACTGCATATGGAACAGATTTAGGAATTAGCTCAACTAGCCTTCTTATTGTTCTATTTGTTACACAGGTAGTAGCAGCTCCTTTTTCTATTCTTTATGGAAAACTTTCGGAAAAATATACAGGGAAAAGGATGCTCTATGTTGGTATTATCGTCTATATGATTGTATGTATTTACGCATATTTCCTTAAAACCACCCTGGATTTTTGGATATTGGCGATGCTTGTTGCTACCTCACAAGGAGGCATTCAAGCTCTTAGCAGATCATATTATGCCAAGCTTATTCCAAAAGAAAAGGCAAATGAGTTTTTCGGCTTTTATAATATCTTCGGAAAATTCGCGTCCATTATGGGGCCTTTACTTGTAGGCATGACGGCACAGCTAACTGGCAACTCTAGCAGTGGTGTTTTCAGCCTGGTTATTCTCTTTATCATTGGTTTTATTATTCTTATGAAGGTTCCTGAACCTAAAGCATAATAAGTTGCCATATAGAAGGGCTGACCATTATTTTAGCCAGCCCTCTCTTTTTTATATTCTCGATTTCATATGATTTGTCTTGCGTTTGTGAAGGATTTTCTTAACGATTGGGTAGATAATCGGTGCCCATTTTAGTAGTTTTTTTACCATTTTCATGAACAATTACCTCCTACTACTAGTACCCTTCCCTCGTTTGAGATAAATGAAACCTATCTTTTTTATCCCACTCTTAACGGGCAGTTATCCTGCATTAACCATTTCTTTTCCTAGTTGCAATTGATGCATTTTATAATATTTTCCTTTTTTCTCTAGCAATTCCTCATGATTTCCTCTTTCAACGATTTCTCCGTGGTCTAATACAAGAATTTGATCTGCATTTCGAATCGTCGAAAGTCGATGGGCAATGACAAAGGTTGTTCTACCTTCCTTCACAACATTTAATGCTTTCTGAATAATTGCTTCTGTTTCTGTATCAATATTCGCGGTTGCCTCATCTAAAATGAGAATCGCCGGGTCATAAGCGAGTGCACGCGCAAATGATATAAGCTGTCTCTCACCTGCTGATAAAGTGCTTCCCTTCTCAA
>DASQMK010000033.1:0-1825 GCA_035645575.1 Metabacillus sp. | reverse complement strand
TAATAAACGCATTTTAAACCCTGGTATTTCTCGTTCAAAAGCTTCGGTAAACTCAGGGCGTTCAGGTCTTGGACCAATCAAACTCATATCACCTTTAATAACATTTATCAACTGAGGTAGCTCGTCAATTCGTGTTTTGCGGATAAATGCCCCTACTTTTGTTACACGCGGGTCATTCTTACTTGCCCACTGAGCTCCATTTTTCTCCGCATCATTTCTCATTGATCTTAATTTAATAACACGAAAATTTTTCCCTTTATATCCTACTCGTTCTTGGAAAAATAGTGCGTTCCCTGGAGATTCCAATCGAATAAGAACCATTGTTATTAAGATGATAGGTGTTGCAAAAATTAACCCTATGGTTCCAACTAACAGATCAAAAAAACGTTTTAAATATAAATTGTATATTGTTTCCTTCGGTATTACAGACACTCTTTGATATGAATTTGTTTGAAATATTGTTGACTCTGCTCGATTTATTGCCATCCTTATCACCTCGAATACTAAAACATGGCTATCATAAAAATAGAGAACCTACGTTGGTACTCTTTTTAAAACACTTTATTAACAAAGCATCATAAAAAAAATATCATTTGAAACGTAAAAGGTCAATAAGAACATTATGAAATATTACCAATACGTTCCATTAACTAATTTTTTTTTATTTGGTGACACTTAATTAGAGAAAGAAGACCAACAATTACTTATTAATGTCGGTAAATAGTGTCTTTTTCATTCATCCTTTAATTCTAAAATGTTTTTATTGCATTTCTAAATTTGGAAAAAGCTTTTTTAAAATGGCGACACATTTATATTATTACTCCACACCATTATTTTTCTAACCGTACAAATATATTTTACATCACTTACTTCATAAAAAAATGTATAGAATATTATATTTTTATGAAAAATATGTTTCAAACGGATCTTATCTTCTGTTTAAAACAGTGACTAGCTTATCATAAATAAATCAAAAGAGAAATAAATGCCCCTATTTTTTCACAAAATAGTCGATTATATATTTTGACCAAACCTTAAATCCCTTTTCATTTGCTGAATTATTTATTGTTAAAAATTCTTTCATTTTTTCATCATTTAGTTCGGGCCAATTTTCCCAGTGATTGATATAAATTAAATCATTATCATCAGCATAATCTTTCAACTGTATAACCTCGTTTGGATAGTGTACAGCATTGAATAAAGGATTAGGTGGTTGAATCATCAAAATTATATCCTTATTCTCTGTTTTCCAAGAGGTGATTATTTCATTTATATTATTAATTGTATTTTCAATTCCCACAACACCGTTATCCTTTAACATGGGTACTTCAAACAAAATCACGTCTGGATCTAACTTATTTATTTCTTGGAAGGATTTATCACTCACCAAATTTTGAGTTGTTTTATCTTCTGTTGAAATAATCGTTAGGTCAAATAAATTTCCATATCTTGATTTTAATTCTTCTCTAACTATATCTGACCATGTTCCCCCCACTTCAGAAGTACCATATATAATCATTCTCACGGGTTCCCCAGTCAATATAGAATCATTAATTTTTCTTTGCAAATTTTCCGGTAAGTTAGCTGCATAGTCTAATATTTCCGGTTCAATATCTAAACTATCCTTTTCAACTTCTAATTCTTTTTTATTATCAACCTTGTTAATATTTGATATTTTCTCTCCTTGAGCTGATATCTTCTGATTCCAATGTAGATTACCTAGTACCACAGTAACTATACATAAACTTAGTGTGATAATAACAATCATTTTTTTCAAATTCTTTTCCTCCAACTTTCGACATAATTATACTTAAAATTATACATA
>DASQMK010000032.1:0-2199 GCA_035645575.1 Metabacillus sp. | reverse complement strand
TATGCTTGTCCCATTAAAATATGCCTGATTTTTTATGAGAATAATATTACCTATTTGTACCAACTGTTTATTATGGAGCTGTCAAGGATCTTGCTCTGCCAGGAACTTCATCATTCTGTACAAAAGATGGAACATTCTCCGAAGGTTTTGTTCCAAAGTCAGAAACACCAGTTAGTGCAAATACTTTCTATCTTTGAGGAGCAAATCAATCAAAAATTAACCGAACTCTTGAAATCGGCTAGTTATTACTGATTTAGCGAAAACTCCCAATTTAAAGTAGGGTAAGCAAAAAACGCGGAAATATTTTCCGCGTTTTTTTAAAAAAATTAGAAATTACAAAATACTTGGTCATTGGATAACTATTACTGTATCCAGCTCCAGCACTTTTTTATGGAGCAGCAACCTTCTTTTTAAGTGTTGGAATTTCTTTCAATGCAAGGTAAAGCACAATTAAATGAACAAACCAGTTCAGCAAGAATCCACTTGGTACAATTACCTGCAAGCTATCCATGATGATAAAGAATACGGTCGCTAATGTTGTAGCGTATGTTGCGATAACCCATAATTGTTTAAAGTTAACTTTACGTTGTAGATTATTTTTAAATGCTAAACCAAATAAAGCTAGTATGGTTATTTCAATAAATTTGACAAAGGCTCCAAACAAATACATAACAATGATCAAAATAGTAAGAAAGATTGGAAGTAGTTGGTTGAATTGAGATGAGATCTCCATAATATCCTCTTTTGAAATGGACATATTTAAAAGAGAGTATTCATAGGTTTGAGCTTGCCCATTTGCCGCAAAAACAAATTTATCTGACAGGATCCCAATTGCATTTTCTTTTGTTTCCATTTCTTCTACTCCATAAGCACCAGTATCATCTAAAATAATGAAAAATCCGCCTTTTTTTATTTCAACTGGTTTTTCTGAATCAGTTGATAGAGCCCCATTCTCAATCGTGAAAGAAGGTAGGTCATCACTCAGCGTTTCATCAAAACTTACTATCCCTTCGGTTAAGCTATTAGAAAAGTAAATAGCTGTCGGTAAGGTACTTAGCAAAGATAAAATAAATACGTAAAGGATTGTTTTACCTATACCTTGAAAACGAAAGGTCGAAATCATTTTAGGAGAATAAATACTTACATAAATTTGCTTAAATATATTCATGATAAGAAGACACATCCCTCTAAAGTTTACGTTTTATATTTTATATCTGAAAAAAGAAAATGACAAGGAAAGCAGAAGAGAACTTGGTCTTAATACATAAAATTTTGATTTGTAAAGGATATATAAATTTTTCGTAAATATTTTCGAAAAATCTCTTTACAAAAAAACAAGATTTCGTTAATAATTGTAAGGGTTGTAGATGTTTGTCGACAAAAGACGAAATGAGGAGTTGGAAATTTTGGAACTAGATATCCAGAAGATGATATTTGAATTCATTGGTGGATTAGGGATTTTCCTATTTGGAATCAAGTATATGGGAGATGGTCTTCAACGATCTGCCGGCGATAAATTGAGAGATATTTTGGATAAATTTACGACAAATCCGATAATGGGTGTTTTAGCAGGTATTATTGTGACAATATTAATTCAATCCAGTAGTGGAACTACTGTTATAACGGTTGGATTGGTAAGTGCAGGATTTATGAATCTTAGACAAGCTATTGGTGTTATTATGGGGGCTAATATAGGAACAACGGTTACTGCATTTATTATCGGTATTAAAGTTTCAGATTACGCGCTACCTATAATTGCTGTAGGAGCATTGTTATTATTTTTCTTTAAAAATAAAAGAGTACATAACCTTGGGCAAATTGTTTTTGGGTTTGGTACATTATTTTATGGACTAGAGTTAATGGGAGATGGAATGAAGCCACTCAGAAGCTTAGAAGCATTCCATGATTTAACAGTTAGTATGAGTAGTAATCCTTTACTAGGTGTATTAGTTGGAACAATCTTTACGGTCATTGTTCAAAGTTCTAGTGCAACTATTGGTATTCTCCAGGAGTTATTTGGTCAAGGTTTAGTAGATATAAATGCTGCTTTACCAGTTTTATTCGGAGATAACATTGGAACGACAATTACAGCTGTGTTAGCATCGATTGGGGCATCTGTAGCAGCAAGAAGAGCAGCTTTAACACATGTTATCTTTAATTTAATTGGTACTACAGTATTTCTGATTTTTTTACCGTTAT
>DASQMK010000031.1:0-2337 GCA_035645575.1 Metabacillus sp. | reverse complement strand
ACGATTCCAGACGCTTTTTTATCCCTAGTAAGGGAAGTTAAGGAAAATAAAATATCTCCAAGCATTTATGAACAAAATCAAAAAGATCTCTTTTATATGATTCACCTCTCTCATTTACCAAACGCAAACAAAAAAACCTTTTCAACGGTTTCCGAGTTATTAGATCGCTATTATTATGGTAAAGCAGAAAGAGACCGTGTAAAGCAGCAGGGCAATGATTTAGAACGATTTATGGTGAATGAAAAGAAAAAAAACGAAAAGAAAATTAAAAAATTAATGGCAACATTAGATCAAGCTGAAAAGGCCAATGAATTTCAACTATATGGTGAGTTAATAACCGCAAATATCTACGCGATCAAAAAAGGTGATAAAGTTGCTAAAGTCATTAATTATTATGATGAAGATAACGAAACAATTACGATTCCGCTAGATGTTCAAAAAACCCCTTCTGAAAATGCCCAGAAATATTTTTCGAAATATCAAAAAGCGAAAAACTCAGTTGAGGTGGTTCATGAACAAATCCAATTAGCACAAGCAGAAATCGATTATTTTGAAGGGTTAATTCAACAAATTGAATCAGCTTCTCCAAAAGATATAGAGGAAATTCGTGAGGAATTAATTGAAGGTGGGTATCTAAAACAAAGACAGTCTAGAAACTTGAAAAAGAAAAAAAGCTTTAAGCCTATCCTCGAGCATTACTTTTCCTCAGATGGGACAGAAATGATTGTAGGTAAAAACAATAAACAAAATGAGTACTTAACAAATAAGCTTGCTGCTCGTGATGATATTTGGCTTCACACAAAAGATATTCCAGGTTCCCATGTTGTTATTCGCAATAGCAACCCTTCTGAACAAACAATTGTAGAAGCTGCGAATATTGCAGCGTATTTTAGCAAAGCCAAAAATTCCAGTTCTGTTCCTGTCGACTATACTGCGATAAGACACGTTAAAAAGCCTAGCGGATCTAAACCAGGATTTGTCATTTATGATCATCAGCAAACTGTATATGTCACTCCAAGCGAAGATCTTGTCTTTCGTTTACGAAAGGGTTAAAGGGCTAGCAATTTTATTTTGCCTATACACTGAAACACCGTTTTTTTTAAAACGGTGTTTTATGTATATTTATTTTTTTCATTCTTTCGTCTGGTAAGATGAAATTTGAGACTATTCAATAACTTCTATTTATACAAAAATATAACCTAAAAACACATGATACGAAAAGGAGGGAAATCTAGTTTGAGCAAAAATATTGCTTATGCATATATCCTAACTGGTGCATCATTATGGGGAATGATCGGGTTATTTGTAACATTTCTTTACGATGCTGGCTTTACTCCTACGCAGGTTGTAGCTGTTCGTGCCATATCCGCCTCTATATTTCTTTTAATCTACGTTTCCTGGAAAAAGAGAGAAGCTATTAGAATCAAGTTTTCTGATAGTAAATATTTTATAGGAACAGGTGTAATTAGTATTGTTTTCTTCAATTGGTGTATGTTTGAGGCAATAAAAGAAACATCAATCTCGGTAGCAAGTATCTTACTTTATACTGCACCAGCATTTGTTATGATTTTTTCAAAAATATTTTTTAAGGAACCGTTAACTTACAAAAAAGTTTCAGCGCTCTGTATCACATTTATAGGGTGTATACTCGTCATTGGGATTTTCCCTAATACGAAAGAGGCAGTGTCTATTTATGGTCTTCTTGTTGGATTAGGTTCAGGTTTCTTTTATGCCTTATATAGTATTTTCGGCAAATTTGCCTTAGCGAGATACTCTTCAGTTACTGTCACGACGTATACATTTATTTTTGCAGCTATTGCCATAACCCCTTTTAGTGGTCTTTGGCATGTTGGAATTTTCTTCACCAAACTAGAAGTTTGGCTTTCTATTATTGGTTTAGGATTTTTTTCAACACTAGTAGCGTTTTTGCTTTACACAAAAGGCTTAGAGAGTGTTGAATCAAGTCGCGCCTCAATCATCGCAACGGTCGAACCTGTAGTTGCTACTTTAGTTGGTTTTTTTATCTTCCATGAAACCTTAAACTTATGGCAATATATCGGTATTATAGCTGTGATTTTGGCAGTATTTATTGTTCAAGAAAAGCAGAAGACAAATAAGAACAGGCTTCTTACAAAAAAAGAGGTGATTTAACAAAGAGAACGAGGAACATGAATCTAAAAACATTCATTCCCTCGTTAATTTTGTTGCTTTTTTTGCTGTCTTTGTTCAAATAATCGATCAAGTTCTTTAATATACTCTTCATCAAATTGACTTGAAAGCTGTTCACAAATTTCTTTTGCACGCTTTGGGCTTGCTCCATTCGTTGAAACAGAAATG
>DASQMK010000030.1:0-4911 GCA_035645575.1 Metabacillus sp. | reverse complement strand
AGCTTAATAACTATATCTAACTAAATACAACAAAACCTTCCAATTTCAGTATAGAAGGAAGGTTATTTGGCGTGAGCAATTTTAGTATATCATGATGTTATTAATCTTTTTATTGAAAAATGTTGACAAACTATTAGCTGATTTAGCTCAATAAGAAAATGCCTTGCTCCTTATGGAACTAAAGCAACCTTTTGTTGAATAAGTAAGTTTTATATTAAGAAAACTTATTATTCAGTTTTACTTAGTTCTTTTAAAACACTACTTTTTAGATAGTTGTATTGATTAAAGTTTGTATCCATAAAAGCCTCTTCTCTATTTGAAGGCAAATCTTCATAACTTATACTTTCATTGAATTGAGACTCTGTAAAATCATACCGTGTATTGTGAATCATATTGTAAAAGTGCCACCCTTCAGATAAGGGAGTTTTTCGTATATCCCCACCTAAAATGTCGTTGACTACTAATGATGTCACACCACATTGTCCTTTCGAAGGATTATCCATACTCCATTTGGAACTTGATTTTAATGACCAAGTTTGTTTTAAAGCGAGTAATAACTGTGCTATTGTAACTTCAAGTGTACTCATTAATGGTCCCCCTATTAAAGCAGTATTACTTTATTTTCTAGTAACTTATTCATTAAACTGCAACCGTTAGCATTCCTGTAGTGCGTTATTTTCGACTTTGAAAAAAATAGAGCCCCTCAGTAAGATAAGAGTATAGACACCACTCTATTACTCAAATTCTAAGGAGGAGCTCTTATATGAAGTTTAAAATGCAAGACAAACAAAATCAACTAATTGAAAGAATTTCTGATAAACATCTTGTTGTCGGTGTGGACATTGCTCAACAAACACATGTGGCTCGAGCTGTAAATTTCGTGGCATTGTAGTCGGTGATCCTCTGTCTTTTGAAAATGACGATGATGGATTTGCGAGGTTGCTAGAATGGATTCAACACTTAAAGACTACGAAAGGCCTTGATACTGAAATCGTTGGTATGGAACCCAAAAGGACATTATTGGTTAAATCTGTCCCAGTGGCTTTACGACCGAAATATTGATGTGGTATCCGTTAATCCCCATCTTGTTAAAAAGAATAAAGAAAACAGAGATAATACGCAGTCCAAAAGTGACAAAAAAGACGCTCTAGTTATCGCTGATATGGTGAAGAATGGTTACTTGCCCGCTACCTAACTGTCTACGCTTAAAGACTAAAGTTACCTTCAGTCCTCCAAGACCCGCTACGAGCGAATGGCTAGTTCTTACTCGGCGGGAATCCCACCCGCTATATGATACGACCTAGGCTCGGCCGCACACCTGCCCCGTTTGTTCAATTAGGAATTCAACAAAAAAGTGCCTTATTCCTTCTTGGATCAAAGCACCTGTTAATGGAATAAATACAAATGAAAAAAGAGTTACTTTTTCTTATCAAGGCGTGAATGTCTTTTATCAGCCGCATTTGCTATAAACAAGGAAGCTATAAACCAAATAATACCTCCTACAATCCACGTAGCCCAATTACCAATATGGAACAAAAGTGACAACAAGAATAACAATGATCCACTAACTAATAATAAAGTTAAGCCAATTGCAAATGCCACATTTTCAGGTAATTTTTTAATTTTATCTAACATTTATTCTCCCCCCTAAAGAATTTAAATGACAAAGTAATTTTTATCTACTCATTATTTTCATACCAGAACTATTATGGGATTCTTATTAAATAATCCTGCACCTTTAGTTTAATAAGAAAAAGGAAGCCTCAGCAACCCTTATATAACTCAAGCACCCGTTAGCCGCTCCCTGTCATTTCTATTCAATAAAGTTTATTTTATTTTGCTGACACCATTTAATTGCAATTTGTCTGAAACACTCATCACGGTATAAATACCATTGATCTTCTATTTCAAAATCTATTACTTTGTCCTTAAACCTTCTAAAGGCACCCTTTCCCTTAATTGCCTTTATTAAGGTTTCCTGCTTCCGTTGATCACTTACGTTTAAGCAAAAGTTTTCCATTATTTCATATTCATTAACTTCATATTTAGTAGGTAACTCTATATAATTTTCAAAGTTTTCAACTACATCAATTGCAGTCATTTTATTTTCTTGTTCCCATTCAGGTAAATGATCAAATGGTTTGTCGTCTTCAGCAGCTCTTAAGTCCTCCGATGTTACTAACACTATTTCACCTGTTTTAATATTTAGTAATGAACGTGACTCTTCAAACTGAATTTCCATTTCCTCAATTATATCTTTTAGTTTGACTTGTATATTCATTATTAGATCACCTTTTGATATTTTTTACTAATGCACCCGTTAGTGAAATAAATTTTAAACTTCTTCTTGATATATTTCTGATTTAATCGGCTATAAATTCAAAGGTATTTGAAACTCCCGAAGGTTTTCAATATGATTTAAAAAATCATTTATATCATCATAATCCATTGACCATTCTTCTATTTCTAACTTACTTAACTCATCTGTCGGTTTAAATAAAAATTCACAGTGAAGTTGTTCCATATGTGAATACTCATCTTCTTCATAAATAGTAAACTGACGTACAAAATCAAAATGAAATAGTTTATCTCCAGTAAAATCATAAACACCACATTGAAATAAAATTTCTTTATCTTCTTCACCCTCAACTGTCTCTTTACAAAAATCCTTAAATGTATCCCAAACCTTTTTTATATCGTTGGTATCTTCACCAAGCTTATTTTTAAGATAACTTTCAGCATCCTTAACCGTGATCATAACAATACCTCCAATAGTTCAACAAAATTTTATTTAGAATTTAAATACTTTTGATAGTGAGAGTTGTTGCCATAAACTTCAACCCCTATAAAATCAAGGCAAGTAACATCAGCAAACAGAAATTTTATGTCTTCAATTCCCTCATAGGACACTGATTTCCTTATAGATTTGTTCTCTAGCATAGACGAGAAAAATACTTTTCCTTCTTTTGTTGTTTATATTATGAATTTTTTGTCCTCATCTTTTAAAGTATGTATCTTCTTTACTGACTGATTTACCGCCTATTTCTATACCGACAATCGGAACTTCATTTCCAAAGTCTAAGTTTAAATCGGGGTTCTCTGATAACTCCTCTGTGAATGTAACTTCAAAATTAAATGGTTCGCTTAAAAATCTATATCCCATTTCTGCAACCGTATCAAATGTTATTTGTTCATTGAAATCATCCAACATATGTAACACCCCTTTTCTTTCTACAAAGTTAGAATAGCATACTTGTTCTTATTGAACTAACCTTCTCGTTAGTTCAATAAAAATAGGAGTTGCCGCAACAACTCCCTGTTAAGCTAAAGCACCAGTTAGTTCAAGAAGAATACATCAGAAACGACTAGAATAGATTAGACCACCCTAAAGGGATATTGAACCAATCATAAATACGATATTGTAATTCTGAAAACCAAATATTGAAGTATATCATCTTATCAAAATAGAGTAATAAGCCTATAACTATCATTATTATTCCACCGGTCTTCATTAAGGTTCGTGAATGCTTTAAAATAAACTTTGTTTTACTAATAAAAAAAGCCATAATTATAAAAGGTAGACAAAAACCCAGTGAATAGCCAGTAATATTAACTAATGCTTGTGAAGGATTTAGAGCACTAGCATACATAATAACACCAAAAATGGGGCCTATACACGGGGTCCAACCCGCTGCAAAACCTAGCCCGATTAGCAAAGAATTTAAATAACTCACATTTCTCTTTTTTTGTTGAACGCGAGTATCCTTTAGCATAAATTTAGGTTGAAATATCTCTAACATAAAAAGTCCCATCAATACAATGAAAATACCGCCTATCATTCTAATTAAGTCCTGATATTTCATAAATAATGAACCTATCCCACTAAACGAGAAACCTAGTATGTAATAGATAATAGAAAATCCAATCGAAAAAAATATAGAATGCAGCAAAATTTTTCTCTGATGTATGTTGCTTCTTTCACCTTTCAGTTCACTTAAAGACATACCAGTTATGTATGAAACAAAAGATGGATATAAAGGTAAACAACAAGGTGAAAGAAAAGCTAACAACCCACCAGAAAAGGCTAAAATAAAAGTTACATTTTCCATTTAATCCCTCCTAAATACAATTATACTTCATTAAGATAGGGAGTATTGAATAAAAAATGAATGTTTTACTACCTTTATAAGTTATCTCCTGGGCTTTCGACTAACCTGCTTCGTTAATACAATAACTTCAACGAAAAAGCGTCAATGCTTCTTGGATTAACTCTACCCGTTACTTTAATAACTATAAATTCAAGATTATTTCTCCCATATTTCAATCCATCTTCCTTCTGGATCAGAAATCCAAATAAATGTTCCAAACTCGCTTATTTCAGGTTGTTTTAAAAGTGGAATTCCAATTTTATTGAAATGTTCCATCCACGCTTCGATATTTTCTACTTGAAAATTTAGCATCACAGATTGTTCTTCTAGAAAATAATTACTACTTTCTTTAAACAAAGAAAAGATTGTTTCGTTGTCAGCATCTGGCTTAATGACAGTACCATTCCACTCTTCCAACGATATACCTAGAGTTTCTTTATACCAATTTTTTAATGAATCGACATCTTTTGTTCTCCAAAAAATCCTACCGAAACCTTTAATTTTCATTGTCTTAAACTCCAATTAGATATAAATAAAATAATTTTATTGTTAAACGATCTGCACTTTAGTGTAACGAGATAAAGAGCTGCCGCTATAACTTTTTACTAAACTCAAGCACCCATTCGTATTATAAGGTCAATCAGAAAAGAAAATTTTTCTGGTTGACCTTTTTTTATATCGATATATGATAACCGTAGCCGGGGTAGAACGTAAGCACCCGTGGGACTTGATCCCGTCAACTAAACAGTTCGCCCCCTACTTG
>DASQMK010000029.1:0-8886 GCA_035645575.1 Metabacillus sp. | reverse complement strand
TTTGGCATAGGCTTTGTTGGAGAAAAGCTACTTAAATTTGATACAAAACCGTTATCTGTTATGGCTATTTATTTAATGGTACCTTTTCTAGCATTTAAGACATTTTATTCTACCGATTTTTCAATTGATTATATTATGATGGCCATTTATACAATCGGTCTAGCTTTTTGCTTAATTTTAGTCATCTATGGAATTGCTTTTATTAAACGCTACTCGCTTAAAAAGACGTGTGGAATGATTCTTGCAAGTGCTTTTATGAACAACGGAAACTATGGAACTCCTTTAATTTTCTTTGCTTTCGGCGAAGCAGGTTTGCAATATGCGGTGATTTTAATGGTTATTCAACAATTACTTATGTGTACAGTTGGGATATATTACGCAGCCAAAGGATCACCAAATGGTGGGAGTGTTAAAATGGCACTTAAAGAGGTTGTGAAGGTACCAATTGTATATGGTGCGTTTCTTGGAATTCTGTTTCATTCTTTTTACATTCCTGTTGAAGGGTCATTTATGGAGGCTATTTCCATGGTTGGAAATGCGGCTATTCCAACGATTATGATCATTCTTGGTATGCAGCTGGCAAAGATATCAGTAAAAAAATTGGACATTGCTCCATTGTCGTTATCGTTAGGTATTCGGTTGTTTTTATCGCCAATCATTGCTTTTTGCTTTACTTTGATTTTGCCAATCGATGATTTACTGAAGCAAATAATGATCGTTTTATCAGCAATGCCTACAGCTGCAAATACAACGATGTATGCATTACAGTATGACACAGAGCCACAATTTGTTTCATCTGCTACATTGTTTAGTACTGTACTAAGCGTTGTTACACTACCGATTGTTTTATACGTATCCCATGTTATTTATGGGTGAAACGGCAGCTAACGTTGCTGCCGTTTTTTGTGATTAAACCTTTACCATATAAAGCACATATGTTGATCGATCTTCATCAATTTCTGCAGAAATTTTCTCGTATTCCTCATCTTGAATCCATAAATAATCATTACCGATTAAGGATAAAGCTTCTTCGTGTGAATATAAATCATATGTAAAGATTAAGGGAGATACACTATATTCCTTAAAATCTCTTACCTCAAGTGTTACATGTTTATAGTAATTTGCTTGCTCAAAAACAAATTCATCTGTTTCTTCTTCAACGTAAATCACATAATATTCGTCTTCAAGACTTGAGGAGGTTTGCTTGTAAACCTTTTTTCCTTTAATAAAATAATCACACAATCGACGGCAAAAGATTTCATACGGATCTGAAAACTCATAATGATAAAGAGCGGGATACTCATTACGTTCATCATTTAATCGATATTCCAATTTATAACTTTTTTTCATCATTAACCTCCAAAATTGTGATTATTTTTACTATACTATAAAAGGTGGATGATGACTGGTATTTTTCCATTTTTATCCGATCGTTTTATTATGCAATAAGACTAATTAAAGGAGGTTATCACTTGAGCAAAACCAATAAGCTATTAACAGGCATCATTTCAGCAACAATGTTGACAGCAGCTGGTTGTGGAAATAATGAATCATTACCTCCTGTTCCAGAGGACACGGATTGTGGGGACTGGGAATGGGAAGCAGATGAGGGAGTATGGGAATGTGATGATGATGATTCCTCACATTATGGTCATTATTTTTACGGGGGGAGATACTACTCAACCAAAAGTAGCTTGAAATCAAGTTCTGCGTATAAAAGCTATAAATCTAGTAGTTCATTTAAGGGAGGAGGCACAAGCTCTAGCTCTGGTTTTGGGAAAGGATCTAGCGGAGGTTTTGGTGGGTAATGTCAAATAAATACAACTTATCTGAACACCGACTGAATCGCAACAAAGCCTTTGAAGCAATCGATTCTTTTTGGCATGACCTATATGACAGTGAATATGCGTTATATGATATCGCTTATTTGTCTCAAAAAGAGGTTGATGACATTCGAGTCGCAACGAATCGGATTGGGTCTATTTTTTTTAAAACAGGGCATTTATTAAGAAGCTTACCAGACGAAACATTGCTGCAATTAGACTTTCCAAAAAAAGTATTACCTTTTATTCGACACAGGGCACTTCCGATTGAATCAGTTATTTCAAGAATTGATCTGGTCCAAACGAGCGAAGGATTAAAGGTCCTTGAACTGAACAGTGATACACCAACATTTGAGAAAGAAGTTTTTTTCGTGAATGGTCTAATGTGTAAGGAGTTCGAGGTACCTGACCCAAATGCTGGCTTTGCAGAAAAACTGGGGATTGCGATGCGAAAGGCTTTAGCAGAAGTTTTGCATCGTGGGAATTTTACTGAGGAACCAACAATTGTGTTTACTTCTCACAACTCCCATGAGGAAGATAAGTTTACCACCCTTTATATAAAGGAAATCGCAAATGTTTCAGCAAAATATGTTCCATTACATAAATTAACCATTCAAAAAGGGGTAGGACTGTTTGATGATGAAGGGAACAAAATAGATGTTTTATATCGTCAAACATATCCATTAGAGCATTTGATTGAGGATGTTGGTGAAGAAGTGGGAGATCCAATTGGAATTCAGTTACTAGAGCTAGTTTGTTCAAATAAATTAAGAATGTTAAATCCAATTTCTTCCTTCCTGCTGCAATCAAAAGCAGTACAGTCAGTGATTTGGGGAATGATGGAGCTTGATCATCCATTTTATACTGAGCAGGAAAAACAGTGGATTCATAAGTATTTTTTACCAACTTATCTTGAAGAAGATATTTTTTGGAAAAATGAAGTGAAGTATGTAAAGAAACCAAGTTTCGGAAGAGAAGGAGACACAGTTTCCATTTATAAGGGAAAAAGTATGCTTTACGAAGACCAGCATAAAACGTATGAACAATCGTTGCCTGTGTATCAAAAATATGTTGACCTCCCATCAAAAAACATAAAAACAGTAAATGGTTTTAAGGAAGCAAAAATTTTGATTGGCAGCTTTTTAGTAAATGGAAAAGCAAGTGGAATTGGGTTAAGAGCGGGAAATCAAATAACAGATAATAATGCATATTTCTTACCAGTTGGTATGAAACCGGAAGGAAGGGATTAAAAAGATGACATTTTTAGATTTGTTTTTAGCAACACTATCGTATATTGGTCTAGCAATTGTACTTCTGTTAGTCGGGATTATTTTATTTGAAATCACTACAAAAAATAAAGAAATGCAGCTGATCAAAAGCGGGAATAAAGCAGCAGTTTATGCGTTTGGTGGCCGTATTCTAGGATTAGCTATTGTGCTGTATTCCTCAATTGCAAACTCTGTCAACATTTTTGATATGGTCATTTGGGGAAGTATTGCGATTTTTATGCAAATTGTTATCTTTTATTTAGCTGAGCTGTTAACACCTAAGTTCAATATTACAAAGGCAATAGATGATGATAATCAAGCAGTTGGGTTGTTTTTACTCTTTTTATCTCTTTCAATTGGATTGATTATTGCTGCGTCTTTGACATATTAAGTGAATGAGCAGTATCTTCTTAGATGCTGCTCATCTTTCCTAAATGTATGCGATATCATCAAATCGGTCACTTTTTTGGAATAAATTTGGAAGTGATTGTAAATAGTAATAAAACGAAGGTAAGAAAACGGATTACTTTAATAATGATGATGGGAAGCATACATATGACGTCAAAAACAGAAGCTATCTTATGGAGTATCGCCTTACCGGGGTTTGCTCAAATACTCAATAAAAAATTATTAAAAGGTATTGTCTTTATTTTCCTTGAATTTCTCATAAATGTGAATAGCCATTTTAATACAGCGATCATGGCTAGCTTCTTAGGAGAAATTGATCGGGCCTTTCAGGTTCTAGACTATCAATGGCTTATGTTTTATCCCTGTGTATATATGTTTGCCATGTGGGATGCTGTGAAGGATTCTGTACAAGGGAAAATGTCCAGCTATTCTTTTTTGCCATTTGTGTGTAGTGCTTATAGCGTAACAGTAGGCCTTATGTACTCACCTATCGTTCAGGTAAAAGGTATTTATATAGGCCCAATCTTTTTTCCGATGCTTTCGGTAATTCCAGGTTTAGGAATCGGTGCAATGCTAATGTATTTGCTAAGGAAACTGGAGAAAAAGAAAGAATAAATAGATAAAAAAGTTTATAAAAAACCCTAATAAAACCAAGCCTCTATGCGTATTCTTATGTGAAGGGTTTGGTTTTTTTATTTTGGTCATAACTATTTGTAAAGATCATAATGAATTAAGCTTAAAATAGATGCGCAGCTTGCCTTATTTTATGAACATGAAACGGGCGCTTTGCGCTTTTCTTATTGCTTAGGAAATTATAAAATGCTTGAACTGTGGATAACTACTTCGACATCCAGCTCCAGCGCCTAGCCCCTCGAGGTCATAAGCTAATATAGAATTGAAGGCAAAGGACGCCTTCAATTCTATATTAGCTTATGCTTGTCGGGGCTGACCAAGGCGCTTGCGCTTTTGTTCTGTACTATTTGGGATGATAGTATAAGGAAAACTAGGGCTTTCGCTATTAGGACTAGTCGAAAAGCAAAGTTTTTTCATTTTTTTATAGAAAAAGTAGGGAAAATAAAATAGGGTCATATAAAATAGACATAACGTGATGTGTAATTATATACAGGGTTGTAGGAGGAATACGATGACGAGAGAAGAACAACTTATTGAAAAAACATTTTATCAAACATTTTTGAATGAACATGATGAGAAACAGCCAATACAGGTATTAGGACAGGTTTATTTTGATGAGCAAAGTAGAGAAGAAAGCTTTGATTTGTCTTACATACGCTATGCACAGGGAGAATTCTACTTTCATGCACAGGATTATGAAACAGCCATTTTTAAGTGGGAAAATATTAAAAATGAATTAGAACCATGGGCCAAAATGAATATTGGAGATGCCTATTATCAGCTTGGTTTACTCTCAGCTGCCGAAGATATGTATACTTCTATTGAAACAGAAGAATTAACATTAAAAAGTGAAGTAGCTTTAAAGTTGTTTTTCCTATATACCGAAAGACAAAAACTTGACCATGCATATGATACGATTCAAAAGGCTGTTCTTATTGATCCTGACTATCCAGAAGTAACTCGAACAGCACGAGATTTTTATGAAGAACAAAACGATGATGAACATGCGGTGAAGTTAGCAGTTAGTGAGGCAATTCGTACCCAAAAAGAAGAATGGTTTTCAGTCATTACCTCTTATGTAAAAGAAGGAAAAACAAAAACGTTTAGTCCAGATTATTTTTCTGAAGCACTTCTTGCGATGTATGAGACTAGCAGGCCAGCTCTTATTTCATTTATTGGGGCGTTGTGGAATAGCTATAAAGACGAAGGAGCCTACCTTAATTGGTTACAAACAATTAATGAGATGGTCATCACGACGGTTGAATATAAAGAAGATGCAGACTGGTATCAAATTGTAGAGCTTTACGAACAAACATTTAAGGAACTAACAGATGGTCGCTATTATTTACAAGAGCTACAAGGAGTTATTCCATATTTGTTAGCATGCTGGTTAAAGCTGTCTTCAAACACTGCTTCTTTAACACCAGCGGCCACTGTGCTTGCTTGGAATGAAATTTTTCCAGGTCAGATTATTCAAGATGCTGTGTACACAGCAGAAGAAGTTATTTTTGAAGTAGAACATAACCAAAGTGGGTTAGAGCAGGCTCTCCAACTGTTCAAAACGATCAAAAATTGGGCAGAAACACATGCACTTGATGTAGATAAACGGGTGAGCTGGTGGTTAGAAGAGTTACTCAATTCAAACATCAAACAACATTTTCTCCTAATGGGTGAAGAAAGTAGTGGAAAAACAACCTTTGTCAATTCTTTACATGGAGACAAATTCTTTAAAGGTTCAAGCACTGCCTTTGTTGTGTTGCGTGATGAAGATGAATTGACGATGAGTCAAATCACGAGCAATGGTCATCGTTATCTTGAGGATCAACGAGAATTAGTGAAGGAAATGGAAGTGAATGCATCTTCTTTATTCCAGGTAAAAAGACCTTGTATCTTTTTGAATGAGCATCAATGTGCACTAATTGATTCACCGCCAATTCATAGAAACCAAGAGACTCGAAATGAACTTTTTAACATCTCATTAATAGCTGACGGTGTATTGTACGTTCTAGATGGTTCATCACCACTATCAGAATCTGAGTGTGATGTTTTATATCAATTGAAAAAATTTGCACCTAATGTAAAAGTTCATTTCTTATTAAATAAAGTTGATTTAATTGCAAGTGATGCTGATACACAGGCTATTATAAATGAGATAAAAATGAAGATTTCAGATATTTATCCTGAGGCAGAGGTTCTTCCTTATTCTTCATTACATCCATTTGGACAGCAATTAAGCCAGCTAAATGCATTCCTTTATACTCATTTTCCATATGACATTAAGGAAAAGCAAGAAAAACGTACAGCAAACATTTTAACCTTAATAAGAAAAGTACTTGCTGATTTACTACAAAAACGTGTAGATATGGAAAAAGGACTCATCTACTCAATCGAATGGAATGAAGATATTTTAGTCAGATTAAAGGGTCTCACAAACAAGTTATCAGATTTACAATATGAAAAAGTTGATTCTATTATTTCTGCCTATAATACTTTATTAAAAGTATCGAAGGCTGAATTAAAAGAGACAGTTCCTAAGCTGCTAAAAGAAAGTTCTGCGCTTATTAAAGAAGACAGTGATTTTAAACAGATTCACATTACACTTAATGAGAAAATGAATGGGAAAATACAGGACTATGTTGAGGGAACACTTCTGCCAACAGTGTTTCATCAGCTTGAAACATGGATATCTGCTTCACATGACGAGCTTCTAGAAAGTCAATCATATTTGAATGAAATGAGTGAAACATTCAATGATATTTATGAAGAGAAGAAGCTTTCCTTGCAGTGTGATTTTTCATTACTAGACGACTGGCACCGTGATATTAACAGAATGACAGGTCGTGTCCGATATGAAAAAGAAAATATACTTTTGAAAAATAAACCAACACAGCTTTTATTAAAAGGTGCGGGTAGACTATTCGGAACAATGAATCAAAGCAATCACATGCTATATAATCAATATAAAAAGTATGTAGAAAATGAATCATATGAAGAAGTAACCAATACTATTGCCAATAAATTATTCCTGCCATTTGAATTATTTGAAAAAGGATTAAGTCAAGATGTTGCTTCGTTTTTCCACGCCTCTATTAAAGAGGTTGAAAATACGATTACTGAAACAAAAGAGACCATTCAAAACGGCAATGAAGAGTTAACGAATATGAGAGACAATCCTGAAGTCTTTTATGATCCGTTAAAACTATTTGAAGTTAATCTTCTGCAACAGGAATTTACCCTGCAAGCGAAGAAAGCTTATAGTCGTTCGATGTAATTGGAAGAGACGATTCTTTATGAATCGTCTCTCTTTTTTTGCAATCGGGAATTTATTTAGGATAGATGAGTATAAGAATCTCTAAGTAGGAATGAAGGACAAACCTGAAGAAGGTTTAATGTGAAAAGGTCATCATAAAGGGAATGAAGCCCAAATCTGGTGAATATAGAGCGAGAAAAGGTCATCATAAAGGGGATGAAGACCAAATCTGGTGAGTATAGAGCGAGAAAAGGTCATCATAAAGGGGGTGAAGTTCAAACGGGATGACCAGAGAGAAAGAAAAGTCCTTCATACGAAAGTATGAAGGACCTGTAAATTGTTATTTAAAAAAGAGTGAAGGACAGATTAGAAAAAATTGTCCTTCACCTTCACATTGATTTTACTGTGAAACCTCTTGCTCCACATCTAGAGAGTCAGGTCTTTTGCATGTGCTTTCCATTTGATAGTGTGTTCCTTGATCAGAGGAATCATGGAAGCCATGCATGGCCTCTAATACGTGGTAGCCAAGCTCACCACTTGCGCGATATGTTCCACCATTTAGAATAGCCTTTGCCATATCTGCTACACCAAGCCCCCTGCTGTTTTGTGAAAAGCCGTATGACAATGGTATTTCAACAAATTCTTTTTCACCCTTCTTACGAATACGAACAGGTCCTCCGAAAGTATTTGGATCTGGTACAAGTAATGTTCCTTCACTACCGTAAATTTCAATAGGAGGAAGGGAAGAGCCGCCCATTGCATCAAAGCTTGTCGTAATGGTTCCTACTGCTCCTGATGTAAAATCAATAACACCAGAAATATGGGTTGGGGTTTGGACCTTTATTTTTTCGCCCGCTTTCGGCTCACTTGATATTGTACGCTCAGGATAACTGACTCTAGTAGATCCTGAGATTCGTTGAATAGGTCCTAATAACGCAACTAAAGCAGTTAAATAATATGGTCCCATATCAAACATTGGACCGCCACCGATATCATAGAAAAAGCTTGGATCTGGATGCCAATGCTCGTGGCCGCGGCTAATCATGAAGGCTGAAGCTCCAATAGGAACACCGATTTCGCCTTGCTCAATTAACTTGATCGATGTTTGAATACCAGCACCTAAAAAAGTATCTGGTGCGTTTCCTACGAAAAGATTGTGTTTTTTAGCTGTCTCTAAAATTTGCTTTCCTTCCTCACGTGTGACAGCAAGCGGCTTTTCAGTATAAACATGTTTTCCTGCTTCAAGAGCTTGAATACATACTGCTGCATGGGCTTTCGGAATAGTTAAGTTGATCACGAGTTCTATTTCAGAATCACTTAGAAGCTCTTGAACAGTATATGCTTTTGGAATACCAAACTTTGCTGCCTGAGACTGAGCACGTTCCACATCAAGATCAGCACAAGCCACAAGTTCAAGGTGTTCAAAGTTTTGACAATTTTCCATGTAGATGGAGCTAATATTTCCACAGCCGATAATTCCAATCTTAAGCTTTTTCATATTGAA
>DASQMK010000028.1:0-3750 GCA_035645575.1 Metabacillus sp. | reverse complement strand
GAAGATACATTAAAAAAAACTTGGCTTGTCGCCAAGTTCTATTTTCGAAAAAAATCTTAGTTTTTCTTTTACTATCTTCCATAAATTTTTAAACTTTCTGGTAGTAAAAAAACAGACTCCATGTGTTGGAGTCTGTTTTTCTTTCGTTATGTTAGTTGCAAAAATTCGTCTTTATTCGTTACGATTTCATTCGGTAGATGGTGTGTTTGTGGTTCTCTTTTTCGATGATTAAACCAAATACATTTCCAGCCTGTTTCAATTGGAGGTATAATATCATTTTCCCATGTATCTCCAATGTATAAGCACTTAGTTGGATCAAGATTTAAACGTAGGTGAACATATTCAAATACTCGTTTGTCTGGTTTCGCAATACCTATACCATCAGAAATAAATATTCGTTCGTTTGGTATAAGTTGATCAATTCCTAAGGCTTTTAGCTTATTCATTTGATGAGTAACAGGTCCATTGGTAATTACACCGACTAACTTTTCCATTTCTTGGAGTGACTTAAGCAAAGAAAGAATTTCTGGGAAAGGCTCAATCACACCTTGCTCATATTCGTAGCGAGCTTGTATAGCCTTTGCTTGTTCTGTTGAAATGGTAATACCAAAGTCATTAAACGCAGCTGTTAGTCTCTTAACACGAAGCTGCTCTAAACTAAGTGATCCTTTAACATGAATCTTCCAAAGCACATCACTATAGTATCGAACTCGTTTGTAAAATGATTCAAATTGTGAATCTGCTAAATCAACCTGTTGATTCTTTAACGCTTTTCGAAAAGGTAATAGTTGATCATATAACGTATCATCTAAATCAAAAAAGATCGCATCAGCTTCTGCGAAATTATGCATACTGGTGCACTCCAATATGCTCATTCCAAAACTTTAACATCGTGTAGCGACTTCTTAAATGATGAGCTTTCTGCAGACTTTCCTGTACAAGGTCAACATCAATGCCTAAATCAATTGGTTTTACTGCTCCACCCAGTCTTGCTAGTTGTTCCGCAATATAGGAAGGCTCTGGTAATGACTCTAAAACGGTTAAAATCTCATCTTGATTTTCAATCACTTTCATTATCTTGTCCTTTTGATCAATAGAAAGTGCTTCTAGCTGCCGCTTATTAACAATTAGCTCTTTGAAACTCTTTTTATATAAATCTAGGATAACTTGTGAAGATATGCCAACCTTTGCACCGTGGAGAACCTGCGGCTTTTGCTGCTGTAAAAAATTCATTTCCCAAAAATGGGACAAATGGTGCTCTCCACCTGATGCTGGGGATGAATGTCCAACGATCAGCATCGCAAAGCCTGATTGAATCAGGGCTTCAATGAGAATTTGAATTCCCTTACTGTCACCTTTAGCAATTTCATTAGCATGATTCTCACATTCTTGTAATGCCTCTTTCGTTAGCCTTGCAGAAAGCGGACAATATGGTTCATCGTTTATTAAATGAGAAAAAGTCCAATCAGCCAATGATGTATGTTTGCCTATCATATCACCAAAGCCTGCCGCAATCATTTCCTTCGGAGCACCTTGTAAAATTGAAATATCTGCAAATAATGCAAGTGGTGTTTGCATCTGATACGTTGTTTTCATTCCTTTAATAACAACAGGTGCTCCCATTGAATTAAAGCCGTCAACAGATGGTGCAGTTGGAACGGAAATAAATGGTTTCCCCATTTTAAAGCTAGCAAATCTTGTAATGTCATGAATCGTTCCTGCTCCAACAGCAATAACAACATCTGTTTCCTGAGGAATTCCAAGCATCGCCTCAATTAACGTGACTTCATCAGCAACTACATCACCTTGCCCATTTGGTTGAATCACCACAACTTCATGGTTAATAGTAGATTCTTTTAGTAGTGATATAAACCTTTCTCCTGCTACTTGATAGGTGGTTGAATCTGCAATAACTGCAATCTGTCGAAAGTTTTTTTCTGTCAGATAAGTCACTGCTTCTGTTAGGGCATTATGGCTAATAATTACCTTTTCCATTACCACATCAAAATGCTGGTTCCCACATGTACAGGCTTGCGATAGTTCCTTTAATTCGTTTAATGAAATCACAAATACTCCCCCTAAATTTGGTTTGTAAAGCTTTTATTTCATCAAATAAGATGAGTTGAGACAGATCTTGTGGAGTTACGAATAACTAACTCAGGCTCATACACCTTTTGATTTCTATCAACAATTTCACTTTCCCGATTTTCAACGGCTGCAACAATCCATTTTGCTGCTTCCATGCCCATCTCTGTTTTTGGATGTGTAACAGATGTGATTTTCGTCTCAGATGCTTCTGCTAAGTATGAATCATCATAGCCTACAATTGAGATGTCCTCTGGGACCTTTATTTCAAGATCTCGTAATAAATTCAAAACACTAATCGCTATTTCGTCATTGTAACAAACAATTCCTGTTGGTCTTGTTTCTTGTGAAATGAGCACCTCCTTTAATTTTGTTAATAAAATCGTATCTTTTTCCTCTGTTGTATATGTAATAATCATCTCAGGGAAAAAGGATATTCCGTTTTCACGAAATGCTCTGATAAACCCTTGCATCCGATTTAATCCTTGAATGTCATCGCTTTTAAATAAACCAATAACCTTTTGATGTCCCAGCTTAATCAGATGCTCAGTTGCGATAAACCCACCTTTTTCATCGTTAAGAATAAGATGTGGCGGATTTAGTTGTGGGTAGTATTGATTAATCATTAAATAAGGAATTCCGTTTTGCTCCATTTGTAAATAATAATGAAGATTAGGGTTATAGCTGCTACTCCTTGTTGGCTCAACGATTAAGCCATCTATATTACGACTTAACATTGATTCCAGACATTGCCTTTCTTTTTCTGGGTTATTATCAGTACAAGCAAAGGTTAAGGAGTAGCCATGGTCTGATAAATATGATTCAATTCCTTTTATGATTGAAGGAAAAATATAGTCTGTAATATATGTTGTGATCACACCTATGTTTTTTCCGGTTGAGCTTGGAGTCTTTTTCTGACGTTGTGAGACAAACGTACCCGCTCCTTGCTCACGATGTAACCAGCCTTCATGAACGAGATCGCCAACAGCTTGTCTTACTGTATGCCGACTCACTTCAAACATTTTCACTAGTTCATTTTCCGAATAGATTTTTTCTCCTGGTGAAACCTTCCCTTCTGTGATCCATTGCTTAATCTTCTGTTTCACCATGCTGACTTTCGTTTGCTGCGCCATTCTGTCACCACTTTCAGCTTGTATGTTCCCGTACTAACTTATTCGTACAACTGGTTTCATTATATACTATGATGAGGACATTTTAAAATGCCTTGTTAAGAATTTTTGTTTAAAATAGGTGAACAGTTCCTTTTCTTATCCTTCGACTTACACTTATTCTAGCAAGTTCAGACGACTTTTTTACGAGTCTATTAGGATTTCTAGTTAACATTTTTATTTTTTTATATCTACTAAATAGGACAAACTTTCTTGCAAACTGGCAAACTCGACACAATGAAAAGGATTCGAACCTACGCTCGAATCCCCTTACTCTTATGAAGCTTTATTTTTGTTATAAATATCAAATGCAACTGCTAATAGTAAAACTAACCCTTTAATACCTTGCTGCCAATCAATTCCGAGACCTAATAAGGACATCCCGTTATTCATGATCCCCATTACGAGACCACCAATGATCGCACCTGGAACGGTTCCAATTCCACCGTATGCAGAGGCCCCACCAATAAAGCAGGCTGCGATTGCATCTAGTTCA
>DASQMK010000027.1:0-2565 GCA_035645575.1 Metabacillus sp. | reverse complement strand
GGCGCTTCAAATAATCCATCAAACCTTGAATGTCTCGAATAATCGTTACATATTCATCAAGCTTTATGTTTTTATTTATTTTCTTAGTCGAGATTCCAGTCACTATGTATGGGTTGAACACAAACTTTAAAACTTCTTTAAACAATTCATTATCTTCATACTTTTTCAGAATCGCCTCTTTACCGTTTCGAGATGATTCATTTTTTAATTCGTGAAAAATCTTTACTAACTCCTTCATTGATACACCTCTTTATCCATTATTAATTAGTTTTATATTAGTTAAATAATTTCGTCTACAATTCCATATTCCAACGCTTCATCTGCAAATAGGTAAAGCTCTTCTTTGTGCCGCTTTGTTTTATCCATTAGCTCTTTAGGAAGCTTAGTTCGGCTAATGATATATTGATCATATCTGTCGCGAAGCTTTTCAACATGATCAATTTCACGTTTTAATCCTTCGACAGTGTCTTTTTGTCCAGTGGAAGCATCATGATACATAAAAGTAGCCAGTTTAGATGCGAAACGCTTATGCCCTGATACGTAAATATACAACCCAGCACTCATAGCTTTCCCACTACAGTATGTATGAATAGGAGTTTTACTGCTCTCGATAACACCAATTAGCATGTTGGCATCGTACAGCACACCACCATATGTATTAACATAAATTTTGATTGGTTTTGGTGTATATGATCTATCTTTTTCTAATTTATCCTCATCATACCTATTGATTTCAATAATTTTGTCTACTAATTTATGAATGCTTTCTTCATTGACTGTTCCTCCAAGAATTAGGTCTCGTTTTTTGCCGCTACTATTTTGAGTATTATTTTTTTCTTTTTCTGACATATTAGATTCCCCCTCTCAATGTTCTTCTTAATTCAGCCAATCGTGAGCAAATGGTTGGTTAAGAAATTCCCCTATAATTGGATGCAGATCATCTGTAACATCTCTTCTCTCCAGAACCCCATCCCAAATGTTGATTTCTATGATAAGGAAAATTCGTCCATCTTTCAATTCAAATCTATGATTCAATAGTCAAATCTCTCCATTAATTACAATCTCTTTTATGTCTTTTGTTTTAAGAATGAAACTTTTATCGTTATTATCTACAACCCATAGTGTGTTGTAATATTCTAATGAATTAGCTAAAAAGTTTGCAAGCTTGCTCTCACTTTCTCTGTATTCCAAAGCATCAATAGAAGAACCGTCAGTTTTGTAAACTGTGTAAGAAAAAACTTTCAAATCAGGCTTCTTTTCTTCTTTTTTCTTAAAAAACTTTAAAAACATAACTCCACCCCTCCTTAATGTGCTAATGTATCTGCTTCCCTTAGAAATTCCAGCTTTTTAAATAAATCTTCTCCCACATATTTTTTAAGCTTTTCTTTATTAGCATTTTGATTTAAGAGATACATATGAAATTGAATCAATGTTACAACAGTATGTATAAAACCATCGTCAAACCCCATTTGTTTAAGAAGGTGCACAGCCAATTGTGAGCCAACGTATTCATGTCCAATAAAATTGGCATATCTCACCTCTTCTCCTTTTCTGTTAACAAAGCTCTTACAGAATGGTTTCCCAATGTCATGGAGGAGAGCAGTCCAAAGCATCATTTCTTTCTCAGTTTCATCTTCTGTCTTATAGTTGTCTAAAACATGCTTGTAAACGTAATATGTATGTCTACTTGTCGAAAAGCTATGATATTTCGAATCCTGAGGAAAGTCGTGAATAGCAAAGAACTCTCTAAAGTATGAGGCAAGAAAACCCATAAGATCATAACCTTCTCTGTTTAACAAGACTCCTGCTCTCACCGCGTCAGCAAATTGTTTAGGGAGTACATCTTCAATTAGTCCTTCTGGGTAGTTAAAGACAATATTGTCCCAGCCTTCTGAATAAATAGGGATTTGTAGACTCTTATACATATTGTCTATTGCGATTTTTGGCACAGTTCTCTCACGATGAGTGTTCATATCTATGCATGATCCATAGCCTGTCGCCATGTATACTGCCGTTTTAACCACTTCCTTTGGAAGTTGTTGAAGTAATCCTTTACGCTTTTTTCGGCTAATATTAGTAGCATCATAAATGACGTGTTTACCTTCTCTTAATGCATTTAACGTTCTTGTTCTCATTAGTTCAAAAACTTTTGAAGGGTCAGTCTGAACACTCTCATCCCCATATAATTCTTCTCGAATCTTATCTGATGAAAGATATTTAATGTCATCTCTGCCGTCATAAATCTCTTCTGCGAATGTAGACTTGCCACTGGCAGGGAGACCAATTAGCATTAAGAACCTCAATTGATCCATATTTTCATCTCCTTTTTAGTTCATTATTAATTTGTTTCTTTAAACTAAAGAATTTTCTTCTTCCATATCTAAAATTTCTTGTGATTTGATGATACCTTCTAATACTTTAAAATTGAAGCTCTTTTGTTTAAACGCTGTGAACTGATTTCTGTTCTCAATTCGAACAATTACGCCTTCCCTGATATGAGTCTTACCAATCGGATCAGTTCCATCGACAAATTTATCTACACGATCTAAGAGGTCTTCTACAGAA
>DASQMK010000026.1:0-2199 GCA_035645575.1 Metabacillus sp. | reverse complement strand
GATCAGTCTCATTTAATTGTTATCGTCCAGGCAGAAGATGGTACTCCATTTCAATTCCTTCAAAAAATTAACCATTAACGAGTCAATTCATCTTCTAATTCTTGATATTTTGTATTACTTGGATCATATTTTAATGCTTTCGATACTTCCTCAATCGCTTGATCAATATTCTGTTGATTAGCATATAAAAGGGCCAAGTTATAATGGGCCTGGTGGTAGCTGTCATCATCTGAAATGATTTTCTGCAAGTATTCGATTGCTTCATCATACTTTTGCAACTGGATGGCAGCTACTGATGCTAAAAATAGTACATTATTAGATGTATGATCAGCAGAAATAGATCCCTCAAGATATGTGTAGGCTTCTTCAAACTTCTCATTTTGAATAAGCTCTTGACCTTTTAAAGCAACATATTCAGAGTACTGCACCTTGGCTTGGTTCATACCATATTGATATAAACCAAATAAGAAAACAATCGTTCCAATCAATCCAAATAACCTCATAAGTATTTTTTTCTGATGAGGAAGCTGGACGATAAGAGCTGCTAAAAAGCCCCCAATTAGTCCACCAATATGTCCTGCATTATCAATATTAGGAATGACAAAACCTAAAGCTAAATTAATCCCTACTACTATGAGTAAATTGGAGCCCATTGTTCTGAAAAATACTTTTCGATTGTACACACCTAAATATAACAAAGCACCAAAACACCCAAAAATAGCCCCTGATGCCCCTGCAGAAAGAAACGGACTAAAAGCGAAGCTCACAATTGATCCCGATATACCTGCAACTAAATAAATGAATAAGAATTTCCATTTCCCATATGCTCGTTCTACAGCAGGCCCTATGTAAAATAAAGCAAAACTATTCATAAGCAGGTGCAAAAAGCCAATATGTAAAAGGATCGGTGAAACAAAACGCCACCATTCTCCTTCATAAATAAGCGGGTTAAACTTCGCACCGAATTGTATTAATGTGTCGGTATTTGTACTTCCACCATTAAGCTCTAGTATTAGAAACATAAGGATTTGTAGAGCCAGAAAAATATTAGTGAAAAATGGTTTCCTATTTTGAAATAATTTCCTTTCTTCTTCCCTCAATTCTTTCTGATGTGTAATCACTTTTTTGCGAATCAACTGAATGTCTTCTACTTTTATTTCTTTTTCGGAATGAATTCTATGGACATCTAATTGAATGGCCAAGGCTTGTTGAATCTTTTCCAAACCTTCTGCGAGATTTTCATTTCTTATCATCATCGAGGTAATATCAATATTTCCTTTTCGTCCTCCACTATATCCGTTTAAAAAAACTTCAGGATAATCATCTACTGGATCTAAAGGTGAAAAATAAATATTTAAAATAGTAATAGGGCCTCTTACACCACTTTTTAAAAGCTGTTCAAACCTCCTCCCTGCTTGTTCGATATCAACAGCAAGTGTGTTTCCCCAGTCAACATCTGCCCTTCTTAATCGAATCATAGAATATTGTTTTTTTCGAAATGGTTGTAGGATTATTTCGTTACCATCTTGGGATACCGCTAGAATCGTATATTTTTGATCCACAACTAATTGATCAATTAATGACCAATAGACAAAATCCTGTTCAAACTCCATATAATCCGCTCCGTCTTATTTTTCTTTATTATATCAATACCCGGAAATGTTTAGAAAGAAAACTGCTTTATCTTTTAGAGGATATAAAAAGCTGACATTTCTATAAACGTCAGCTTAAAATACAAAAATCAATGGAAAGCACGATTAACAAAGCGGTCTCGAATGAACGGTATTCTCATCGATAAATTGATAAAGTATCTCCGTAACTGTGGGTTACCTAACACAAAATTCACAATACGGTATCGGTAACGATAAATAGCAAATGAACCAGCGATAAGTAAAATTAATCGTCTCATTATCATCCCTCCTAAATATATCTTTAGTAGGAAATGCAATTTTTATCCTTTTTTCATTTTCTAATCATGCACTATAGAATCAGCAACGCTAGACATGTTGTTAATACAATAGATAAAATATTGACCGAATCATTATCTAAGAAAGAAATTGATTTTGTTTTCAATCCTTGAAGTTGGCAATGTATTTTCTTTTCTGTTACTTTATGACAAGCCCTACATTTATATTTGACCTGAACTGTTTGACCTAGTATCGTATCAAAAATATTTCCGAGGAAACCAAAAATACTTAT
>DASQMK010000025.1:0-2344 GCA_035645575.1 Metabacillus sp. | reverse complement strand
ACCCTGATCAAGAATATAAATGTAATCTGCACAAGATAATACCGCATCTAAATTATGTTCCACTAAAATAATTCCCATTTCTTTTTCCTTTGAAATTTGAACGAGCACATCTTGGATCAGTTGAACAATAGAAGGCTGAATCCCCTCCATAGGCTCATCTAATAACAATAGCTTCGGGTTTGAAATTAAAGCTCTTGCTATCGCTAGCTGTTGCTGTTGCCCTCCACTTAAATCTCCACCTTTTCGATCTATCATTTCTTTTAAAACTGGAAACCATTTAAAGATTTCTTCAGGAATAAATGTCGAACGTTGAGATTTAGGCAGTGCCTCCATTCCTAAAAAAAGATTCTCTCTAATCGATAGATCCGAAAATATTTCTCTTCCTTGTGGTACATAAGCAATACCAGATCTCGCGCGATGTTCGGGCCTTTCCTTCTTGAATTTCTTTCCTTCATACTGAATAGTTCCACTAGTCATAGGTAAAAGACCCATCAATACTTTCATTAATGTTGTTTTTCCTACACCATTACGACCAAGAAGACCAACAATTTTCCCTTTAAATATTTCAAAATCTACATCCCGTAAAATAATGGTCTCATCATATCCTGCTTGCAGATGTGATACGTGAAGCATTTTACCCACTCCTTCCAAGATATACATTCTTCACTTCTTCATTTTCCTGGATATCTTTCATCACACCCTCGCATAGCACCTTCCCTTCATGCATAACGACAACTTTAGTCGAAAACTTTCGTACAAAATCCATGTCATGTTCAACAATTAAAACCGAACATTGTTTTGAAATATCTAAAATTAGCTCACCAGTTTTCGTTCTTTCTTCAGCAGACATTCCTGCTATCGGTTCATCCAACAACAATAATGTTGGTTCCTGTATTAATTGCATCCCGATTTCAAGCCATTGCTTTTGCCCATGTGATAATGAACCTGCTAATTCATGCCGTACTTCATATAATCCTATCTTCTTTAACATCCCATTAATTTTGTCTCTTTGTGAATCCGACATTCTTGCAAATAAAATAGAAATTAATTTTTTCTTTTGTTTCATCGCAATTTCTAAATTTTCGAAAGGTGTTAGGTGCAAGAAAATACTTGGAGCCTGAAACTTTCTAGCAATTCCTGCATCAACAATTTTCTGCTCCTGTAGTTTTATTAATGAAATATCATCTTGAAAGGTAATTTCTCCACCAGTTGCTCTGGTTTTTCCACAGATTACATCTAATAACGTCGTTTTTCCGGCACCATTTGGACCGATTAAAAACAATACTTCTCCATTTCCCACATCTAAATCGACTCCTTGAAGAGCCTTAAAGCCTGAAAAATCAACGACGACATTATGACACGAGAGTATCGGCTTCACCTTGCTTCGCCTCCTTCAGGTTCTCTTTATTGGAAAATCGCATTTTCAACTTTTCTATTAAACCAGCTAAGCCATTTGGTAAATATAAGACAACAATTAAAAATAACGCACCTAAAAAGATCGTCCAGAAGTCTGGATATGATTCACTTAAAAAGCTTTTAGCACTGTTTGTTAAGATCGCGCCAATTGCAGCACCTAATATTGAGTGACGACCTCCAATTGCAACCCAAAGAACCATTTCAATTGAAGGGATGATTCCCATCATCTCAGGGGTAATAATGCCAACCTGTAATACAAAAAGTGCTCCAGCCACTCCTGCAAACGCTGCAGATAACGCATAAATAAACACTTTATAAAATGTAGGATTATAACCAAGAAAGCGGAGGCGATTTTCTCCATCCCGAATCGCAATAAGCAACCGTCCAAAACGTGATTTTGTTAATAATAGTGCGATCCCCATTATGATTGCTAATAACGTAACCGTTACGAAATAAAGAATTCTCTTTGTCTCAGGATCTGCTAACGGAACATGAAAAACTGTAAAAAAGTTTGTAAGTCCACTTGTTCCACCAGTAATGTGTTGTCCACCGATAAATAAAGTGACAGTGACGACTACTACAGCTTGGGAAATTAGCGAAAAAAATACTCCTTTTATTCGATTTTTAAATGTGAAAAATCCAATAACAGCTGCAATGATAAACGGAAGGAGCACAGCTGCTAAAATCGCGAAGATCGGACTTTTAAATAATGTCCAAATATAAGGTAATTCGGTGATCCCATTCCATTCCATAAAATCCGGAATCCCTGAAGGTGATCCTTCAAGCTTTAAGTACATGGCCATACAATAAGCACCTAGCCCAAAAAACACACCATGCCCTAAACTTAAGATACCTGTATATCCCCAAATTAAACTGATTCCAACTGCGATAATTGCAAAACACAGAAACTTTGCTAATAACCCTACTC
>DASQMK010000024.1:0-14905 GCA_035645575.1 Metabacillus sp. | reverse complement strand
ATCCATGAGTACCAAGGAAAAGAACTCCTTCGTAAATACGGAGTTTCTGTACCAAATGGCCGAGTTGCTTTTTCTGTAGATGAAGCAGTTGAAGCTGCGAAAGAACTTGGAACAGATGTAGTAGTAGTAAAAGCTCAAATCCATGCAGGTGGTCGCGGGAAAGCTGGCGGGGTAAAAGTTGCGAAAAACCTTGACGAAGCACGTACATATGCAGAAGAAATTTTAGGGAAAACGCTTGTTACACACCAAACCGGCCCAGAAGGTAAGGAAGTAAAACGTCTACTTATCGAAGAGGGCTGTGATATCAAGAAGGAATACTATGTAGGTCTTGTATTAGATCGTGCTACTTCTCGAGTGGTTCTAATGGCTTCTGAAGAGGGTGGAACTGAGATTGAGGAAGTAGCAGAAAAGACTCCTGAGAAAATCTTTAAAGAAGTAATTGACCCAGCTGTTGGACTACAAGGCTATCAAGCTAGAAGAATTGCATTTAACATTAATATTCCAAAAGAATTAGTTGGTCAAGCAGTAAAATTCATGATGGGACTGTATCAAGTATTTGTTGAAAAAGATTGTTCAATTGCTGAGATTAACCCATTAGTTGTAACTGGTGAAGGAAAAGTTATGGCCCTTGATGCAAAATTAAATTTTGACTCAAATGCATTATATCGCCATAAAGATATCGTAGAATATCGTGATCTTGATGAAGAAGATCCAAAAGAAATTGAAGCTTCTAAATATGACTTAAGTTATATCTCATTAGACGGTAATATTGGCTGTATGGTAAATGGAGCTGGTCTTGCTATGTCTACAATGGATATTATTAAGTATTATGGCGGCGAACCTGCAAACTTCCTTGATGTTGGGGGCGGTGCAACGGCAGAAAAAGTAACAGAAGCATTCAAAATTATTCTTTCTGATCAAAATGTTAAAGGAATTTTCGTTAACATCTTTGGCGGAATCATGAAATGTGATGTTATTGCTGAAGGTGTAGTAGAAGCTACAAAGCAAGTTGGCTTAGAAATTCCACTTGTTGTTCGTCTTGAGGGTACAAACGTTGAATTAGGTAAGAAAATTTTAAATGAATCTGGATTAAATATTACTTCTGCAGAGTCTATGGCTGACGGCGCACAAAAAATCGTTTCATTAGTGAAGTAAGAAAGGCAGGGGACAAACATGAGTGTATTTATTAATAAAGATACAAAAGTTATTGTACAAGGTATAACTGGATCAACAGCGTTATTCCATACAAAGCAAATGCTAGAGTACGGGACTAATATCGTTGGTGGTGTAACACCTGGTAAAGGTGGTACAGAGGTAGAAGGTGTACCTGTATTTAATACAGTTCAAGAAGCAGTTTTAGCAACTGGTGCAAATGCATCTGTTATCTATGTGCCTGCTCCTTTCGCTGCTGATGCGATTATGGAAGGTGTAGACGCGGAATTAGATTTAGTCATTTGTATTACAGAGCATATTCCTGTTATGGATATGGTAAAAGTAAAACGCTACATGGAAGGGAAGAAAACTCGCCTAGTAGGACCAAACTGCCCAGGCGTTATTACTCCTGAAGAATGTAAAATTGGTATTATGCCTGGATATATTCATAAAAAAGGACATGTGGGAGTTGTATCGCGTTCTGGTACTCTTACGTATGAAGCAGTTCATCAATTATCACAAGCAGGAATTGGTCAATCAACTGCTGTTGGAATTGGTGGGGACCCTGTTAATGGGACAAACTTTATCGATGTACTTAAAGCATTCAACGAAGATGAAGATACGTTTGCTGTTATCATGATTGGAGAAATTGGTGGTACAGCTGAAGAAGAAGCTGCAGAATGGGTTAAAGCAAATATGACAAAACCTGTAGTAGGCTTCATTGGTGGTCAAACTGCACCTCCAGGTAAACGTATGGGACACGCTGGTGCGATTATTTCTGGCGGTAAAGGGACAGCTGAAGAAAAAATTAAAACTATGAATGCTTGTGGAATTAAAGTAGCTGATACTCCATCAGTTATGGGTGAAACACTTATTTCTGTATTAGAAGAGCAAGGCTTACTTGAAAAATGTAAAACACATTAAACAATATAATAGTAGGAACAGGTGCTAACCTGTTCCTATTTGTCATGTGAAATTGGAGGAAGATATGAAAGATACGACGAAAAGACTGTTTTTGTTAGCTCATTGCAAGGGAATTAGCCAGCAGATTCTACGAAAAATCATGAATGTAGATCCTACACTTGAGCTTTTTTTTCACTTGAAAGACTATGAATGGGAAGCTTATTTTCAAGTTAAAAAAGAGAAGATTCAAGCTATAAAAGAAGAATATCATTCACTGTCATTCCACTACCTCGATAGAAAGTATCAACAAGATAAAATTATGTTCATGCCTCTTTATGACCATGCATATCCCCCTTTGTTAAAAGAAATACCTGATCCACCCCCTTATTTGTTTTATAAAGGTGATATTAAAATGTCTCATTCATCACAAATTATCAGTGTTGTAGGTACTAGGAATCCGAGTCGATACGGTCAATTAGCACTAGATAAAATAATAAAACCGTTAATAGACAGTAATTGGGTAATTGTAAGTGGACTTGCAAAAGGGATTGATGCATTAGCACATACACATACAATAAATCAAAAAGGGAAAACCATCGCAGTGATTGCTGGGGGCTTCTATCATTTATACCCTAAGCAAAATTACTCTATAGCAGAACAAATTATGTCCTCACATCTTATCTTTTCCGAACACACTCCATCAACTCCACCTCAGAAATGGCATTTTCCAATGAGGAATCGAATCATTAGCGGTCTTTCTATGGGAACGATTATCATACAAGCTAAGAAAAGAAGTGGGTCGCTTATAACAGCCCAGCAGGCCCTTGAACAAAATCGTGAGGTGTTTGCGGTCCCGGGTTCTATATTTGATGAATGTTGTGCTGGCACAAATGAGTTAATTCAAAACGGGGCAAAACTAGTTCAAGGTGCCTCAAATATTATTGAAGAATTTCCAATCTTTCACAATCAGCACAGTATAAGTGAAACAAAGTAACGAAAAAAATGTTAATTCAGTAAAAATATTCATGTTTTTTCTAAAGAATTAGTATATGATTAGGGTAATTTATTTCTAATATGTTTGACAAACCTTATAGGAATATTTAATAATAGTGGAGATTTCAGTATAGGATTAGTGAATTTACTGCTCTAATCATTTTGGTGAGAGCTTTATATGAAAATTCTTTACCACATATTGAATAAAATTCATTTATATTTATAAACAAATAAAATAAAACATTAAAATGAAGAGAAATATTAAAGAGAGAATACCTCTTAAGGAGGATACCAGGTATGTCGGACTATTTAGTGATTGTGGAATCGCCTGCAAAGGCAAAAACGATCGAGCGTTATTTAGGAAAAAAATATAAAGTAAAGGCCTCAATGGGACATGTACGTGATTTACCAAAGAGTCAAATTGGCGTAGATATCGAGCATAACTTTGAGCCGAAATATATTACAATTAGAGGAAAAGGCTCTGTGCTAAAAGAGTTAAAATCAGCTGCAAAAAAGGCAAAAAAAGTTTATTTAGCGGCTGACCCGGATCGTGAAGGGGAAGCGATTGCGTGGCACTTAGCACATAGTCTGGATGTAGATATTAACTCTGATTGTCGAGTTGTGTTTAATGAAATTACAAAGGATGCTATAAAAGAATCTTTTAAACATCCTCGTTCGATTAATATGGATCTAGTTGATGCACAACAAGCAAGACGTGTGTTAGACCGATTGGTAGGCTATAAGATAAGCCCAATATTATGGAAAAAAGTAAAGAAAGGTCTTAGTGCTGGTCGTGTACAATCTGTAGCAGTAAGACTAATTATTGATAGAGAAAACGAAATAAAAGAATTTATCCCTGAAGAATATTGGTCCATTGAAGGGCAATTTTTAAAAGGACAAAAAGAATTTGAAGCATCCTTTTATGGCGTTAATGGTGAGAAAAAAGCATTAAATACAGAATCAGAAGTAAAAGAGATCCTAGATATTATAAAAGAGAACAAATTTAATGTTGAAAAAGTAACGAAAAAAGAGAGAAAAAGAAATCCAGCGGTTCCGTTTACAACTTCAACTTTACAGCAAGAGGCAGCTAGAAAATTGAATTTTAGAGCTAAGAAAACAATGATGATTGCTCAGCAGCTCTATGAAGGAATTGACTTAGGAAAAGAAGGTACAGTTGGATTAATTACCTATATGAGAACTGATTCAACAAGGATTTCTGAGACTGCACAAACCGAAGCAACTCAGTATATTACAGATAAATATGGTAAAGAGTATCTTGGTACGATCGCAAAGTCATCTAAAAAGAATACAAAAGCTCAGGATGCCCATGAAGCGATTCGCCCAACATCAACCTTACGAGACCCAGTTAGCATTAAAGAATATTTGAGTAGAGATCAATTAAGATTATATAAGCTGATTTGGGAACGTTTTGTTTCTAGTCAAATGGCTCCGGCCGTTTTAGATACAATGAGTGTGGATTTAGTAAACAATGGTGTAATTTTTAGAGCGAACGGTTCAAAAATTAAGTTTCCTGGTTTTATGAAGGTATACGTTGAGGGAAATGATGATCAAGTAGAGGAAAAGGATCGTTTGCTTCCAGATTTAAAAGAAGGTGATGAGATCTTTTCTAAAGATATTGAACCATCACAGCACTTTACACAGCCACCTCCACGTTATACGGAAGCAAGGCTTGTAAAAACACTTGAAGAACTTGGAATAGGTAGACCTTCTACTTATGCACCTACACTTGATACGATACAAAAGAGAGGCTATGTAACATTAGATAATAAACGGTTTATTCCAACTGAGTTAGGCGAAATTGTGTTGGAGTTAATTAGAGAGTTTTTCCCTGAAATTATCAACGTGGAATTTACCGCTAATATGGAGAACAGCCTTGATGAGGTAGAAGATGGACAGATTGAGTGGATCAAAATCATAGATAATTTCTATAAAGATTTTTCTCCAAGGTTAGAAAAAGCAGAAAATGAAATGGAGAAAATTGAAATAAAAGATGAGCCAGCAGGTGTTGATTGTGAGGAATGCGGTCATCATATGGTATATAAAATGGGTAGATTCGGAAAATTTATGGCATGCTCAAACTTTCCAGATTGTCGCAACACAAAACCGATTGTAAAGGAAATTGGTGTGAAATGTCCGAATTGTAAGGAAGGCATGATCGTTGAAAGAAAATCAAAAAAACGTAGAATCTTTTATGGATGCAACCAATACCCAGAATGCGAATTTCTCTCATGGGATAAACCTATTGCAAGAAACTGTCCAAAATGTAATAACATGCTCGTAGAGAAGAAGTTGAAAAAAGGTGTTCAAGTACAGTGTATGGAATGTGACTATAAAGAGGAACAACAACAATAGGTGAGCGACATAACGCTCACTTTTTTTAGGAAAAAAATGATATACATAAAGATAACATGGATGATTACGGTAACCTAAATGGATAATACCTGTATATAGATTTTATGGTCACTTAAGTAGTTGGAGGGTTAGATAAAATGAGTCAGGAAGCAGTTGTAAATGTTATAGGTGCTGGTTTAGCTGGTAGTGAAGCAGCATGGCAATTAGCCAAAAGAGGAATAAAGGTTCGCTTATATGAAATGAGACCTGTTAAGCAAACACCAGCACATCATACGGATAAATTCGCCGAGTTGGTATGCAGCAATTCATTAAGAGCCAATAATTTAACAAATGCAGTTGGTGTTTTAAAAGAAGAAATGCGGATATTAGATTCAGTCATCATAAAAGCAGCTGACGAATGCGCAGTACCAGCTGGCGGTGCACTAGCAGTTGATCGACATGAATTCGCAGGTAAAGTAACGGAGCTAGTTAAAGGACATCCCAATGTAACAGTAGTGAATGAAGAAGTTGGAGAAATACCAACTGGTCCAACAATTATCGCTACAGGCCCTCTTACATCAAAAAACCTCTCTGAGCAATTAAAGGCATTGACCGGTGAGGAATATTTGTATTTTTATGATGCAGCAGCACCTATTGTTGAGAAAGATAGCATAGACATGGACAAAGTTTATTTAAAATCTCGATATGATAAAGGGGAAGCAGCATATTTAAATTGTCCAATGACTGAGGAAGAATTCGATCGCTTTTATGAAGCGTTAATTGCTGCTGAAACTGTTCCATTAAGAGAATTTGAAAAAGAAATTTTCTTTGAAGGTTGTATGCCAATAGAAGTTATGGCACAAAGAGGGAGAAAAACGATGCTTTTTGGACCCTTAAAACCAGTCGGGTTAGAAGACCCTAAAACAGGAAAAAGACCATTTGCAGTTGTTCAACTGCGTCAAGATGATGCAGCTGGTACACTATATAACATCGTTGGATTCCAAACGCATTTAAAATGGGGACCTCAAAAAGAAGTGCTATCTCTTATTCCAGGCCTAGAAAATGTTGAAATTGTAAGATACGGTGTTATGCATCGTAATACGTTTATCAACTCCCCTAGACTTTTAAAACCAACATACCAATATAATGATCGTAAGGATCTGTTCTTTGCAGGGCAAATGACAGGTGTTGAAGGTTATGTAGAATCTGCAGCATCAGGATTAGTTGCAGGAATAAATGCAGCACACCTTGTTTTAGAAAAAGAATTAATAGAATTTCCAAATGAAACAGCAATTGGGAGTATGGCAAAGTATATTACATCTACAAATGCTGATAATTTTCAACCAATGAATGCCAATTTTGGAATCTTTGCTCCACTTCCAAAACAAATAAAAAGTAAAAAAGAACGAAATGAAATGCATGCAAAGCGAGCGTTAGAAACAATTCAAAAAATTTCGAAAAATTTATAGAAATAATTTGCAAGGGCTACTACTGTTGTGATAACATTTAGTAGCCCTTTTGTTGTAGTGAGGTGAAACTGTGACAAATGTTAAGAATTATTTAAATTTGTTTATTGAATATTTACAAATTGAGAAAAATTATTCAAAATATACAATTGTGAATTATTCCAAAGACATTGAAGATTTTTTTTCCTTTATGAAAGAACAAGCAATCCTACTTCTAGAAGAAATTACATATAATGATATACGGTTATATTTAACGCAATTACATACAAGAAAGTATTCTAGAAAAACAATTTCAAGAAAAATTTCTTCATTGAGAAGCTTTTATAAATTTCTTATTAGAGAAGAAATTCTTCATGAAAACCCTTTTTTACTTGTTTCTATTCCTAAGAAGGAGAAAAAAATTCCTCAGTTTCTTTATGAAGATGAGGTTAAGCAATTATTCACCGTATCGGATATTCACACTCCTTTAGGACAAAGAAACCAGGCATTAATTGAAATTTTATATGGCACCGGAATTCGTGTAAGTGAATGCTGTGAGATTAAGCTATCTGATATTGACTTTTTTATCGGTACAATTCTTGTAACCGGAAAAGGTGGAAAACAACGATATATTCCATTTGGTAGTTATGCGCATGATGCGATTGAGCAATATATAAATGATGGTAGAAGGACCTTGGTGAGCAAGGTAAAGGAAGATCATTCTTTTCTATTTGTTAATCATCGTGGTGCAGCACTAACCGACCAGGGAGTTAGACATATCCTAAACAAGATGATAGAAAGTGTTTCTTCGGTCCTACATATTCACCCACATATGTTTAGGCATACATTTGCTACTCATTTATTAAATGAAGGTGCTGATATGAGAAGTGTTCAGGAATTACTAGGTCATGCCCATTTATCGTCTACACAGGTTTATACACATGTAACGAAAGAGCATTTAAAGAAAATGTATATGGCCCATCATCCTCGAGCTTAATGCTTAAAACAGGAGGTAGAAAAATGTCTCAATTTCACGCGACAACAATTTTTGCTATACATCATAATGGAAAAGCAGCTATGGCAGGTGACGGACAAGTAACATTAGGTAATGCTGTTGTGATGAAACATACTGCCAAAAAGGTTAGAAAACTATTTAATGGAAAAGTAATTGCTGGATTTGCTGGATCAGTGGCAGATGCTTTTACATTATTTGAACTCTTTGAAAGCAGACTGGAAGAATATAATGGGAATTTACAACGTGCTGCAGTAGAACTTGCAAAAGAATGGCGAAGTGACAAGGTGTTAAGACGTCTTGAGGCAATGTTGATCGTCATGAATGAGAAGGATTTATTATTAGTATCAGGAACAGGTGAAGTGATTGAGCCGGACGACGGAATCCTAGCAATTGGCTCTGGTGGAAATTATGCATTATCTGCCGGGCGTGCATTAAAACGTTTTTCGGGTGATCAATTGACAGCAAAGGAAATCGCAGAGGGTGCTCTAACAATTGCTGGAGAAATTTGCGTTTATACCAATCTAAATATTATTGTTGAGGAACTTTAATTTTAAGGGAGGCAAAGCTAATTGAATAACGAGCTAACACCAAAACAAATTGTTGAACGTTTAGATCAATATATTGTGGGACAAAAGGATGCAAAAAAAGCGGTAGCGGTCGCATTAAGAAATCGTTATAGAAGAAGTTTATTAAGTGAGAAGCTTCGTGAAGAAGTTGTTCCAAAAAACATTCTAATGATTGGACCTACAGGTGTTGGAAAAACGGAGATCGCGAGAAGAATTGCAAAGCTTGTTAATTCACCGTTTATTAAAGTTGAGGCAACAAAGTTTACTGAAGTTGGATATGTAGGTAGAGACGTTGAGTCAATGGTTAGAGATTTAGTTGAAACAGCAGTTCGTTTAGTAAAGGAAGAAAAGATTGCTGGGGTAAAAGGGCTTGCTGAGGAAAATGCAAATAAGCGCTTGATTGATCTCCTTGTTCCCGGCAGGAAAAAAAATAACACTGCTAAGAACCCGCTTGAAATGCTTTTTGGTGCAGCGAACCAGCAACAGGAGCAGGATGATCAGACTTATGATGATACATCTATTCAAGAAAAACGACGCCGTATTGCACATCAATTAGCATTGGGTGAGCTAGAGGATCATTATGTTACCGTTGAGATTGAAGAACAACAAGCATCTATGTTTGATATGCTTCAAGGATCGGGTATGGAACAAATGGGCATGAATATGCAAGATGCATTAGGAAGCTTAATGCCAAAGAAAAAGAAAAAAAGAAAATTAACAGTTCGAGAGGCAAGAAAAGTATTAACAAATGAGGAAGCAAGTAAACTGATTGATCTTGATGAAGTGTCTCAAGAAGCTGTCATTAGAGCAGAACAAACAGGTATTATTTTTATTGATGAAATTGATAAGGTTGCTGGCAAGTCAAAGGGAGCATCTGCTGACGTTTCACGTGAAGGTGTGCAAAGAGATATTCTTCCTATTGTTGAAGGATCAACGGTTGTCACAAAATATGGATCAGTGAAGACTGATCATATGTTATTTATCGCGGCTGGTGCATTTCATATTGCGAAACCATCGGATCTTATTCCGGAGTTACAAGGAAGATTTCCGATTAGAGTAGAACTAACAAAACTTAGCGTTGAAGATTTTGTTAAGATCTTAGTAGAACCTGATAATGCACTGATAAAGCAATATAAAGCTTTAATTGAAACAGAAGGTATAGAATTAGAATTTTCTGACGAAGCTATTCGTAAAGTAGCTGAAGTGGCATTTGATGTAAATCAGGACACAGATAATATTGGTGCACGAAGATTACATACGATACTTGAACGACTTTTAGAGGATCTTTCTTTTGAAGCGCCTGATATTAACCTGGAAAAGATTGTGATTACACCGCAATATGTAGAAGATAAACTAGGGAAAATATCGAAAAATAAAGATTTAAGCCAATTTATATTATAGTATTTACAATTTCATAAGTTACAGGAGGAACAATATATGTCTTTATTACAAAAAACACGTAAGATTAATGCCATGCTCCAAAGAGCGGCAGGGAAACCAGTGAATTTTAAGGAAATGTCTGAGAAACTAAGTGAAGTGATTGAAGCGAATATATTTGTTGTAAGCCGTAGAGGGAAGCTTTTAGGTTTTGCGATTAATCAACAGATTGAAAATGAACGTATGAAAAAAATGCTTGAAGATCGTCAATTTCCTGAAGGCTATACAAATAATCTTTTTAATATTACTGAAACATCATCAAATATTGATGTTTATAGTGAATATACCGCTTTCCCTGTTGAAAACCGTGAGTTATTTAAAAATGGTTTAACAACAATTGTACCGATTATCGGTGGAGGGGAACGCCTTGGGACACTTATATTAGCAAGGGTCCAAGAGCAATTTGCTGATGAGGATTTAATTTTAGCAGAATACGGTGCTACTGTTGTAGGTATGGAAATCCTTCGAGAAAAAGCAGATGAGATTGAAGCGGAAGCTCGTAGTAAAGCGGTCGTTCAAATGGCGATTAGCTCACTTTCATATAGTGAATTAGAAGCTATTGAACATATCTTTGAAGAATTAAATGGTAACGAAGGATTATTAGTCGCAAGTAAAATCGCTGATCGTGTAGGAATTACAAGGTCTGTTATTGTTAATGCATTACGTAAATTAGAGAGTGCCGGTGTTATTGAATCTCGTTCTCTTGGTATGAAAGGAACATACATTAAGGTATTAAATGCAAAATTCTTAGTTGAATTAGAAAAAATAAAAACAAATTAATGCTTAGACAAAAAGAGGGTGATCTATAATAGATCACCCTCTTTTTTTGCTATAACCAAATTGTGTTTATAAAATTGGAAAATAGTAATATGTAGGGATTTGTCGATCGGTGTGTTACTTTACTAATGTGTCAAAGAGGCGAACCTCACTTTTATCCTAATGTACTAGCAAATGCGGTAAAACCATCATAGTTCAATAGTCCTGTTTACAAATTAGGCAGAAAATCCGACTTTTTTTTACAAAGTCTTAATAGACTTTAAGACTATTATTTCATACAATTAGAGATGGAATTAACACATTTCGACAATATACGATTCGCAACTGTGTTTCATTTTGTGGGGGGATATCATGAATTTTTTTTCAAATACAATCACAAGTTTAGAAAAAGCTATTTCTCAATCAACAGCAAAACAAAGAGCTATCTCTAATAATATTGCAAATGTTGATACCCCGAATTATAAAGCTCAAGAGGTTCGGTTTAATACAGCATTAACAAATGAAATGCAAAAACTTCAAGCAAAAAAGACAAACAGCAAGCATATAGAGTTTGGTGGTTCAGATACTTCTAGTTATCGAATCGTAACGAAGAATAATACAAACTACAACCATAACGGAAATAATGTTGATATGGATCAAGAAATGACCGAAATGGCGAAAAATCAAATTCAATATAATGCTTTAATTGAAAGATTAAGCGGCAAATTTAACTCATTAAAAACCGTAATAAAAGGTGGCAATTAACAATGTCTATTTTTCATTCAATCAATACATCTGGTTCGGCATTAACAGCACAACGAGTAAGAATGGATGTTATTTCCTCAAATATGGCGAACATGGACACAACTAGGGGTGAATATGTGAATGGTGAATGGCAACCATATCGTAGGAAAATGGTTGTGACCCAACCACAAGGAAGTCAGTTTTCTTCTTTTTTAAGCAAGGCTATGGGTTCAAAGGTAATGTCAGGTGGGGTAAAGGTAACCGAAATTACGGAGGATGCAACTCCCTTTGAACTTATATATGATCCAGAACATCCAGACGCTAATAATGAGGGTTATGTAGCAATGCCTAATGTTGATCCGTTAAAAGAAATGGTCGACCTCATTAGCAGTACAAGATCATATGAAGCAAATGTAACTGTTATGAATGCATCTAAAGGAATGTTAATGAAAGCATTAGAAATAGGGAAATAGGTGATAGAGATGATTAGTAGTGTGAATCCTTTCCAGTTAACAAATCAACCCGATCAAGTACAGCCTAAGTTTACGGCTGTTAACACAAGTCAATCAGAAAATAAGGCAAGCTTTGGAGAGACGTTAAAGAAAGCGATTGATGATGTAAATAAAGCACAAATAGAATCAGACAAAATGACAGAAGCATTAGCAACTGGGAAAAATGTTGAACTTCATGATGTCATGATTACCGCACAAAAATCTAGTATCACACTTTTAACAGCCGTGGAAGTGAGAAATAAAGCAATTGAAGCCTATCAAGAAATGATGAGAATGCAAGTATAGGCATTTTACAGAATTTAGTTATATACGATTAGAAAGGATAAAAACCTTAAAGAAGATCATATCAAGAAACGAAGACTTTCGCCATTAGGACTAGGTGACAGTCCAAGTCTTTCTAAATAGTGAACAGCAAATGTTATTATTACCGGGGGATTTTATGGAATGAACGAAAAAATACTGAATGTAAAAGATAAACTAACCGGGTTATGGAAAGAAAAAAGTAAGATACAAAGAACAATCATAATAACAAGTATTATATTGTTTATTGTAGGAGTTGGGACAACCACTTACTTTATGTCCAGACCGAATTTAGTTCCTCTTTATTCTAATCTTTCTCCAGCAGAAACAGGACAAATAAAAGAAACACTTGACGCTAAAGGTGTTAAGTCTGAAATCTCTAATAATGGCACATCAATATTGGTGCCAAAGGAGATGGTCGACACATTAATGGTTGAGTTAGCTGCTGAGGGTGTTCCTGATTCTGGAATGATAGATTATTCTTATTTCGGTAAGGATTCTGGCTTTGGAATGACGGATAAAGAGTTTGATGTAATTAAACTAAAAGCAACACAAACTGAGCTTGCAAATTTAATGAAAGGAATAGATGGAGTAAATAATGCAAGTGTGATGATTAACCTTCCCACAGAATCAGTTTTTGTGGGTGATCAAGTAGAAGGTTCTTCCGCTTCCGTTGTTCTTAATCTAAAGCCTGGGGCTCAGCTAGATCAGGAGAAAGTTAATGCGCTTTTTCATTTAGTTTCTAAAAGTGTACCAAATCTTAGCACCGATAATATCGTTATTATGGATCAGAACTTTAATTATTATGATATGAATGGTGGTCAGAGTACTACACCTGGAACTAATTATGCTTCACAGCAAGAAATTAAATCACAAATCGAGCAAGACATTCAAAGAGATGTCCAAAAATTATTAGGTACTATGATGGGGCAGGATAAGGTAGTAGTTGCAGTAACAACTGATATCGATTTTACTCAAGAAAATCGAGAAGAAAACCTCGTATCCCCTGTAATAGAAGGTGAGGACGAAGGAATAGCTGTAAGTGTTGAGCGGATTACCGAAGCTTATACTGGAAATGGAGCTGCAGCTGCAGGTGGTGTAAATGGAACAGGTGGTACAGATGTTCCAAACTACGAAGCAACAGTAGAAGGTACCGGTGATGGCGATTACGAAAGAATTGAGGAAAGAATTAATAATGAAGTAAACCGTATAAATAAACAAATCGTTGAAAGTCCTTATAAAATTCGTGATTTAGGTATTCAGGTCATGGTTGAACCTCCAGATCCTGAGAATCCTCTTTCATTCACACCAGAGCGAGAAGAAGACATTCAGCAAATACTTTCTACTGTAGTGAGAACTTCGATTAATAAGGACTATACTGCTGAGCCTCTAACTGATGAGGAAATTTCTTCTAAAATTGTTGTTTCTGTTCAACCGTTTGATGGCAAACTACAGGTGGAAGAAACAGAGACAGGACAAGCTGTTCCGTTATGGATGTATATCATTGGCGGAATCTTATTAGTTGCGATTGCCATCCTAATTTTTCTTTTGATCAGGAAGAAAAAAGAGGATGAAGAAGAATACGAAGAAGATGAAATCCCTGTTGAAAAAGTATTTGATGTTCCGGACATTAATAACGAAGTAGAATCAGAAACGACCATTCGGAAAAAACAGCTTGAAAAGATGGCAAAAGAGAATCCAGAGGATTTTGCAAAACTATTACGTACTTGGATATCTGAGGACTAGGAGGTTGGAGTTATGGCTAGGAAAGACAATAACACGTTAACAGGAAAACAGAAAGCTGCCATTCTCTTAATTTCTTTAGGTCCAGAGGTGTCAGCATCTGTATACAAACATTTATCTGAAGAAGAGATTGAAAGACTTACTTTGGAAATTTCCGGTGTTCGCAAAGTTGAGGCAGAAAAGAAAGAAGAAATAATAGAAGAGTTTCATGATATTGCAATGGCACAAGAATTTATTAGTCAAGGTGGCATAGCTTATGCAAAAGAGGTGCTAGAAAAAGCTCTTGGTACAGAAAAAGCAACTAGTATCATACATAGGCTTACTTCGTCATTACAAGTAAAACCGTTTGATTTTGCAAGAAAGGCGGATCCATCTCAAATTCTAAATTTTATTCAAAACGAGCATCCGCAAACAATCGCTCTTATTCTTTCATATTTAGAACCTTCGCAATCAGGTCAAATATTATCAGAGCTCCCACAAGAGTTACAGGCTGATGTTGCAAGAAGAATCGCAGTGATGGACCGAACTGCTCCTGAAATTATTAATGAAGTTGAACAAATTCTTGAACGAAAGTTATCATCTACTGTTACTCAAGATTTTACACAAACTGGTGGAATTGAAGCTGTTGTCGAGGTGTTAAATGGAGTGGACAGGACAACTGAAAGAACAATTTTGGACTCATTGGAAATTCAAGATCCTGTTTTAGCTGAAGAAATTAAAAAGAGAATGTTTGTATTTGAAGATATTGTTACACTCGATAATCGTGCAATTCAACGTGTAATCAGAGATGTAGAAAATGAAGACTTAATGCTATCACTGAAAGTGGCAAGTGAGGAAGTTCGTGAAGTAGTTTATAAGAACATGTCTAAACGTATGGTCGACACGTTTAAAGAAGAAATGGAATTTATGGGGCCTGTTAGACTTCGCGATGTTGAAGAGGCACAATCAAGAATTGTTGGTGTTATTAGAAGACTTGAAGAAGCAGGA
>DASQMK010000023.1:0-2290 GCA_035645575.1 Metabacillus sp. | reverse complement strand
GTATTTATTAATCAAAACAAGAAAAAAGGGAAAATTGAAATAGAATTCTTTTCAAATGAGGATTTAGAGAGAATACTAGATTTATTAAATATTAAGTTTGAGGAATAGCGGTAAGTATAACATCGTCAATGCTAGCAGGCTGTTGTTAGATGCTTTAACCGCAAATAGTCCGAATAAAGGTAGTCTAGATTGTGAGATGTTATTAGAGTGCTACATAATATACAATACGCTAATATTCGGTCAGCTGAACGGAAGTTTGTCCCCAGCAGCCGGAACAAACCAACTGACACCAAGAGTTTAATTTTGACATGTAGGGGGACAGGAATATGGTTTTACTTGGAACGGTTGTAAATGGAATATGTATAGCCATTGGTGCTTTGTTAGGGAAGGTATTCCATCGGATCCCTGAACGAGTAAAGGCGACAGTAATGAGCGGGATTGGTCTGGCTGTTGCTTTACTAGGGATTCAGATGGGGCTAAAAAGTGAGCAATTTTTGGTCGTTATCTTTAGCCTTGTATTTGGTGCTATTTTAGGTGAATTTTGGGAAATTGATGACAAATTAAACCGATTAGGTGATTGGTTGGAAAAGAAATTAGGAGCTGATCAAGCTGGGAACATTTCTAAGGGATTTGTAACAGCCACCTTGTTATTTGTCATTGGTGCCATGGCGATTGTAGGTGCTTTGGATAGCGGTTTGCGGGGTGACCATAGCGTACTTTATACGAAATCGATTATAGATGGATTTACAAGTATCATTCTCACATCTACTTTGGGGATCGGTGTAATCTTTTCAGCTATACCAGTAATGATATACCAGGGAACCATTGCATTATTAGCAACACAAATCGAAAGATGGGTACCAAATGGTCTTCTTGAGTCATTTATTTCAGATTCAACTGCTACCGGCGGTATTTTAATCGTAGCAATTGGTTTAAATATGTTGGGGCTGACAAAAATCCGCGTAGCTAATCTACTTCCAAGTATTTTAATAGTTGGATTGTTAACTGGAGTAACTTACTTTATATGAAAATAAATAATCCCTTCTTGTTCGTACAAAGAGGGGATTTATTTATTTTAGTAATATTTATATTGTTCATGATCCGTATGAAACGAAGATAACTGACTTCTTCGTTTTAGCTGTATATCCAATTCATGAATTCCCTCCGCAATCGTTTTGGCCATGCTCATGACTAGATAGAGCCGTGTATTTTGTAACACAAAAAACTCCATAAACCCACTCACATTAACGATTCCGGTAATATGGATATCACCAACAGGGGGCAAATCTTTGTTCACCCCCGCACCTGGTCGAACTGGCCCTTCCCCAATAGAAATAGCCCCAACGCTTTTTAGCCGTCCTAGACAGGCATCAATACCAATAATAAAAACATTTTCATGAATTGAACGAATCATATTTATTTTTTGTTCTAAATTTATAGCATGGATAGGGTCTTCTAGCGTGCCATACACGTAAAAATGAGAAATATTTTTTTCTTTCAACATAGTACCGACAAGGGGACCGAGGGAGTCACCAGTGGAACGGTCAGTTCCTATGCAGGCTAATGCAATTGGCTGTGACAAATTGGTGGGAAGCAAAGAGGATAAACGTAAGGCTATTAGCGTAGAGGCACCTTTTTCGTCATGATAAATTCGCTCCTTCCCATCTTTCTGTTCAAAAAAGGCAGAGTTAAAACCCATCATTTTCACTCCCGATATTGTTATAAGTATTAACAGTATACGGAAAATAATGGTTTTATATACGTGAAGATGTTTATAATTCTCAGTAAGTAATATCGCTACAACAAAACAGAAAAAGTTGATAAAATAGCTTATACAAGGAGATAATGGCTGGTGTATGCATATTACTGAATCTGGGAGTGGTTTCGTGAATATCATCGGGAAGTTATACGAGAGGATTTTACTAATTTTGACGAATGAGGATATATGGATTGCACTTGGGCTTGGTTTAATAAAAGTTATTGCGATTCTAGTTTTAGCGGCAATTCTTTTAAAAGTGGTGAAAATTACTTTGCATAATATATTTAAAGTACGGCAGAAAACGTTGTTGCGAATATCGGAGCGCAGAGAAGCCACGTTATTAAGGTTGTTGGATAATATTTCCACTTATATTGTTTACTTTGTTTCTATTATTATGATTTTGGATACTATCGGAATTCCAATAGCGACCATACTTGCAGGTGCTGGGATTGTGGGACTCGCGGTTGGTTTTGGGGCTCAAAGTCTGGTAAAAGACATTATTACCGGTTTTTTCATAATTTTTGAGGATCA